>JACCTK010000033.1 GCA_013812465.1 Actinomycetota bacterium | reverse complement strand
CGACGACAAGGGGGCGCTTCGCGTCGCGCTCGCCCAGCTGGCCGAGCAGGACCCGCTCATCGACGTACGACAGGACGACACCAGCCAAGAGATCTCCGTATCGCTCTACGGCGAGGTTCAGACGGAGGTCATCCAGGCGACGCTGGCCGACGATTTCGGGCTCGATGTCAGCTTCCGCGAGACGACGACGATCTGTGTCGAGAGGCCGGTTGCCACCGGGAAGGCCGTCGAGATCCTGCACGCGGAGTCGAATCCGTTTCCTGCGACCATCGGACTGCGCATCGATCCGGCGCCGATCGATTCGGGCATCGACTTTCGACTGCAAGTCGACCCTCGTACTGTGCCCATGTACGCGTACAAGAGCCTCGACCGGTTCGCGGAGAGCATGGGCGTTTACGTCCGCCGCGCGTTGCAGGAGGGCCTCTTCGGCTGGCAGGTCACCGACTGCGCCGTGACGATGACCAGATGCACCTACCAATCTCCGGACGGCCCTCCGGCGACACGGGGATCGCTCAGTACGCCCGCCGACTTCCGGAAGCTCACGCCGCTGGTCGTCATGCAGGCGCTCGAGCGGGCGGGGACAGTGGTCTGCGAGCCAGTGCTCCGAGTCAGGCTCGAGCTGCCGACGACGACCATCGGCGCAGTTATGGCCGGCCTCGCACGGCTCGGCGCTGTCGCGCAGACGCCGTCGCTCAAGGGCGAGCTCGCCACGATCGAGACAGTGCTGCCCGCAGCCCGAGCTCAGCACCTGCAGCGGCAGCTGCCGGCGCTGACAGCCGGCGAGGGCGTGCTCGAGTCCGACTTCGGCGGCTACCAGGCGGTCAGCGGCGTACCATCGACCCGGCGGCGAATGCCGGGGGCGTAAACTCGATTCTTGTGAGCTCGACGACGGCTTCAAAGTCCGACCTCCGCGTCCTCCTGGATCTCAATCGCGATTACATCCGCTCAGTTCAGGACGGCGACGTCCAGCGCTTTGACGAGATCCTCGCGGACGACTTCCTGTGCTCGAACCCGGATGGGTCGCTGATCGATCGCGCGGCGTTCCTGGAGCAGACGGCAAAGCCGGTCACGATCGCGAATCTCGAAGTTCACGACGTCAACGTTCGCCTCATGGGCGACGTCGCGATCATCCACGCGCGAACGACGTACACCCTCGCGGACGGTGGGGCCGGCATGGGCAGATACACAGATGTCTGGGCGCTCCGCGACGGGCACTGGCTCGCCGTCTCGGCTCACGTAACTCGCGGCTGAGGCGTGCCGACCGTCAGCGTCGTCAGCCCCGGCGCGATGGGGAGCGCAATGGCCGATGCGCTGGCCAGGGGTGGCGCTCGCGTCGTCGCGACGCTCGAAGAGCGCAGCGCGCGAACATCCCGGCTCGCCGAGCGGGCGAGTGTGGAGCTCGTGGCCGACCTCAGCGTGGTGGTCGACCAGGCTGACATCATCCTCTCGATCGTGCCGCCCGAGGCCGCGACCTCCGTGGCGGAGACCATCCGGGACGCGGCGAAGGGCGCCGCGCGGACTCCTCTGTTCGTCGAGATGAACGCGGTCGCGCCTGCAACCGCTGTCCACATCGAATCGACAGTCTCGGAAGCGGGCTTGGAGACGATCGACGGATCGATCTCGGGGCCGCCGCCCTGGAAGCCCGGAACGACGCGCGTGTACCTCTCCGGGCCACGCGCCCAGGAGATCGCCGCCCTTCCGTTCGAGGGGGTCGACCTGATTGTCGTGGGCGACGTCGTCGGAGGAGCCTCCGCCGTGAAGATGAGCACCGCGTCCGTCTACAAAGGCAGCGCTGCCGTCCTGCTCCAGGCCCTGCGCGCCGCGCACACGAACGGCGTCCTCGAGCACGTTCTCGCCGATCTCAGGACGGCCACGCCAGAGCTCGTCTCGAACGTCGAGCGTCGCTTGGCAAGCGCGGCGGCGAAGTCCGGCCGTTACGTCGGCGAGATGCACGAGATCGCGGCCACGCAATCGGCGGCAGGCCTCACGCCGGCGCTGTTCGAGGCGATGGCCGAGGTCTACGCGTCGCTCGCCGTGACCCCGGCCGCAGAACGGGCTCCGGAGGAGATCCCCGACGACGAGTCGCTTCCGCAGATCCTCGACGCGATGCGGGCGGATCCCGGATAACGATCCACACCGCGTTATGCTCGCCTGCGATGGCGACGATCGCGGACATCATGACGCGCGGCCTTCTCAGCGTGGCCCCGGCTGCGGCGCTCACCGAGGTGGCCGCAGACATGAACGAGCGGCGAGTCGGCGCCGTGGTCGTGCTGGAAGGCGACAGGCTTGTGGGAATCCTCACCGAGCGCGACATCCTCCGCGCGGTCGGGGAAGGCCGCGTCGAGGGAACGCGTGTTGCCGATTGCATGACGCAGCACCCGGAGACGATCGAGCCCTCCGAGTCGACGGACACCGCCGCGACCCTGATGATCCACGGCGGCTTTCGCCATCTTCCGGTGGTGGAGGACGGCACTGTGGTCGGGATCGTGTCAATCCGGGACCTCATGCGCGTCGTCCTCGACGACTCGGCGCCTCGCGGCGTCTAGGGCGAAGAGCTGGTGACAGTCACCTTGCGGGTGACAGTCACCTTGGGCGGGTGACTGTCACAGGTTCTTGGTGACTGGAAGTGATCTCAAAATGCGCGAGCGAGGATGAGGATCATGGCGCGATGGAGGAAGGCGAGGTAGGTCTCGGGCTTCGCGGTCACGGCGGATGGCGACCCGCCGGCGGTTGCGAAGCCAGGCGGTGGTGCGCTCGACCGGCCAGCGCTCACCCGCTTGCGGGTCTCGAGCCTTCAGCCGACGTTGCCTCCCGCGCCAGATCTCCGTGACCAATCGAGCGCGCCGGCAGCTGAGAGCTCCTGGCAGAGCACGGCGATCGCCGCCTCGAGCACACCCCGGCGAGACCACTCCTCGAGGCGGCGCCGGCAGGTCTCTCCGCTCGGCAGGGAGAGCTCGCGGTAGGGCACCTCGAGCCAGGGGGTGTCAGTGAAGAGCACGTACAGAGTCCCCTCCAGACAGGCACGCGGGCAGTAGCGCGAGCGCCCGGGGATAACGGAAGCGCCGCGGGGGATCGGCGAGCAGCTCCTCGAGCCGAGCCCACAGCTCGTCGGAGACCTTCCACTTGAGCGGCGCCGAGCGTCCTCGTCGGCGCAAACGGGACCGACCATGGGCATCCATGCCCGATCTATTCGCCGTCCTGCTGGAGGTCCCTTCTCAATTTGAGATCACTTCCTGTCACCCTGCGTTACTCGTGCGACGACCCGTTCCTTCCCGGGATCCAGTCCGTCCCGGCGAGCGGGACGCGCGCCATCGCCGCCGCCTCCACCGTCAGCGCGACGAGATCCTCGGGCTCGAGGTTGTGCACGTGCGACTTGCCGCACGCGCGCGCGAGCGTTTGCGTCTCGAGTGTGAGCACGCGCAGGAAGTTGGCGATGCGGCGGCCGCCGAGGACGGGGTCGAAGCGGGCGGCGAGCTCGTCGTCCTGCGTCGAAATCCCCGCCGGGTCGCGACCGGCCTGATAGTCGTCGTAGAAGCCCGCCGAGCTCCCGATCTCCCGGTATTCGTCCTCCAGCTCCGGGCTGTTGTCGCCCATCGCGACGAGCGCGGCTGTGCCGATCGAGACCGCGTCGGCGCCGAGCGCGAGCGCCTTGGCCACATCCGCACCGCTTCGGATACCGCCCGACACGATGAGCTGCACCTGCCGGTGCATCCCGAGCTCCTGGAGGGCGTCGACCGCGAGCCGCGTCGCGGGCAGCGTGGGAATTCCAACGTGCTCGATGAAGACATCCTGCGTCGCAGCCGTGCCGCCCTGCATTCCGTCGACGACGATCGCGTCGGCTCCGGCCTTCACCGCGAGCTGGACGTCGTAATACGTTCGCGACGCGCCGACCTTGACGAAGACCGGCTTCTCCCAGTCGGTGATCTCGCGGAGCTCGCCGATCTTGATCTCGAGGTCGTCCGGACCCGTCCAGTCGGGATGCCGAGAGGCGCTCCGCTGATCGATTCCCCTCGGGAGGTCGCGCATCTCCGCAACGCGAGCGGAGATCTTGTGGCCGAGGAGCATGCCGCCGCCTCCCGGCTTCGCTCCCTGCCCGACGACGACCTCGATCGCGTCCGCGCGGCGCAGGTCGTCGGGGTTCATGCCGTAGCGCGAGGGGAGGAGCTGGTGGACGAGCGTCTGGGAGTGCTCGCGCTCCTCGTTCGTCATGCCGCCGTCGCCTGTGGTCGTGGACGTGCCGACCTCGCTCGCCCCACGGCCCAGCGCCTCCTTCGCGGGCGCGGAGAGCGCGCCGAAGCTCATCCCGGCGATCGTCACAGGGATCTTCAGCTCGAGCGGCTTCTTCGCGAAGCGCGTCCCCAGGACAACATCTGTCGAACACCGCTCACGGTAGCCCTCGAGTGGGTAGCGCGAGACGGACGCGCCCAGAAACAGAAGATCGTCGAAGTGCGGTAGGTGGCGCTTGGCACCGAAGCCTCGGATGTCATAGATCCCCTCGCGGGAGGCGCGCTGGATCTCGGCGATGACAGTGCGGTCGAAGAGGTACGACTCGCGCAGGTTCCACGGCCTGGGGTCTGACCCCTTGGGGTCTGACCCCCGCTGTACGCGCTCGCTCACTAGTACGCGCCCGCGTTGTCGACCCGGAAGTTGTAGAGCTGGCGCGCCGAGCCATAGCGGCGGAAACCGGACGGATCGGCCTCGATCTCGGCGGCTTTCAGCAACCCGCTGAGCTGGACGCGGTGCTCGTCGCGAAGCTCCTTTTCGACGCAATCGGCGCCCAGGCTCGCGACGCTGCCACGCACATAGAGCCGCGCTTCGTAGATCGAGTCCCCGAGCGCCTCTCCCGCGTCGCCGCAGACCACGAGCGAGCCGGTCTGGGCCATGAACGCGCTCATGTGCCCGACCGAGCCGCCGACGACGATGTCGATCCCCTTCATCGAGATCCCGCAGCGCGCGGCCGCGTCCCCGCGGACGACGAGCAGCCCCCCACGTCCCGTAGCTCCCGCCGACTGGCTGGCGTTCCCGTCGACGACGACGAGGCCCGACATCATGTTTTCGGCGAGGCCCGTGCTCGCGTTGCCGTGGATGCGCACACGAGCCCGCTTGTTCATCCCGGCGCAGTAGTAGCCGACGTGCCCCTCGACCTCGACCTCGATGTCCGCGTCCAGGCCGCAGGCAACGGCATGCGCCCCGTTCGGGTTGACGATGCGCCAGGCGCTGGGGCCGGGCGCCTGCGCGAGATCGTGAAGGCGCTGGTTGAGCTCGCGAAGCGGAGTCGTCCCGAGGTCGACAAGCTCGACTGCCGCCTGCTGCTCACGCTCGGCAACCGCCATCAGACAAGCTCCTTCTCCCACACGTACACGACTCCGGGCTCCGGCTCCCACATGCGCGCGTCCGCGGATCCGGGCAGGACCGAGATCGCGCGCCACTCCGAGCCCATGGCGACCCAGTCGTCGGTCTCGGCCAGCACTGCCGGCTTGCACGCGATCGGATCGCGCAAGACCGCGAAGCCATCAGCTGTCCCGACAGCGAACGTGTAGAAGCCGTCGAGATCCTCGAGGCAGCCCTCGAGCGCCTGCTCGAGCGCCGCCCCCTCGCGCATACGCCACGCGAGATAGCCGGCCGCGACCTCCGTGTCGTTCTCGGTCTCGAATCCGATCCCCTCGCGGCGCAGGTTCTCGCGCAGCCGGTTGTGGTTCGAGAGCGACCCGTTGTGGACGAGGCAGAGATCGAGCCCGGTCGAGAACGGGTGCGACCCCTCGGTCGTGACGCGGCTTTCGGTCGCCATGCGCGTATGGCCGAGGGCATGCGTCCCCTGGAGGTCGGTGAGCCGGAACTCCTTCGCGAACTCGCGCGGAAGTCCGGTCTCCTTGTAGATCTCGATGACGCTCCCAGCGCTCATCACCCGCAGGTCCGGACGGGTTGCCCGCACCCACGCTTCGGCGTCCTCGGCATCCGTGTCCACGACCAAGACGGCGTGGCTCGCGCGAACGCCGGGCTCAGGTGAGCCGCCGAACTCGTCTCCGAGGCGGGCTGCGAGCTCCGCCCAGTCCTCCCGCGCATCCGCGGAGAAGAGCGTCAGCTTGCTCGACCCGGACGGGGCAGGATCGCGATAGACCGCGACGCCTGCGCTGTCCGGCCCGCGGTCGTTCATCTGCGCGAGCATCGCGGCCAGATGCACGCCGAGGCGCTCCTCGATCTCAGGCGACTTCGCGAACAGGCCTACGATTCCGCACATATGTCCAGAAGGTACACATGCCGCACGCGGTGATAACGCTAGTTCTTGCCGTTCTTCGAGAACTGCATGTGGAGAAAAGCTCCATATCGATCAGAAGCGGGTCAGGTACTCCCGGATCTCCCAAGGCGTCACTTGCTCGTGGTAGCGGTTCCACTCCGCCCGTTTCACGCGGATGAAGTAGTCGACGTAGTCCTCGTCTCGGCCCCGTCCCAGCGCCTCCCTGAGAACATCGTCGTGCTCGAGCTCGTAGGTCGCCTGCAGCAGAGTGGCCGGCAACGTCTCGAGCCCGCGCCCCTTCAGCTCGTCATACGGCGTCGCATAGAGGTTGTCCGCATTCGGCTCACCCGCATCGAGGCCCCGCTCGATGCCGTCGAGACCGGCCGCGAGCACCGCAGCCGCTGCGAGATAGGGGTTGCACGAGCCGTCGATCGTCCGGTCCTCGATCCGACCGGGGCCGGGGATCCGCAGCATCTGCGTGCGGTTGTTGTAGCCGTACGTGATCCAGACCGGAGACCAGGTCGCCCCACTCGTCGTCGTTCCGAGCTTGAGGCGCTTGTACGAGTTGACC
>JACCTK010000026.1 GCA_013812465.1 Actinomycetota bacterium | reverse complement strand
TCTCCGGCCGGCAACGCGCGCCTCGGTGTCCTATGTGACGGCGAACGGGACAGCACGAGCGCCCCGGGACTACGCCATGGCGGCGGGAAAGCTCACGTTCGACGAGCGCGCCCGAGCCCGGAGGGTTGCTCTTCGAGTGGTCGGTGACAACCTCCGAGAGCGGAAGGAGACGCTTCGGGTGCGGCTCTCGAATCCTTCCGGTGCGACGATTCTCGACGGCTCGGGGCTCGGCACGATCTTGGACGACGACGAGGGAGCTCCGGCCAGGTCGAAGATCGCAGCTGTCGGCGACATCGCGTGCGATCCGGACAGCGGTTCCTTCAACGGCGGTCGCGGCGAAGGGCTCGAGTGCCGCCAGCGCGCAACCTCCGATCTGATCGTCGGCGCCGGCTACGAGGCCGTCCTCGCGCTCGGCGACCTGCAGTACCAGAAGGGAGATCTGTCGGCGTTCCGCGCGTCGTACGATCGCTCCTGGGGACGCGTGAAAGCGATCACACATCCGGCGCCAGGGAACCACGAGTACCAGACCGAAGGCGCGGCCGGCTACTACGAGTACTTCGGCGCCGCCGCGGGCAGCCCGCGGAAGGGCTACTACAGCTTCGATCTCGGGCGCTGGCACCTGATCGCGCTGAACTCGAACTGCTCGGAGATCGGCGGCTGTGGCGCCGGCTCCAGACAGGAGCGGTGGCTTCGGGCCGACCTCGCCGCCCACAGATCAGCGGCCTGCACGCTGGCGTACTGGCACCACCCCCGGTTCTCCTCCGGCGAGCACGGAAGCGACTCCACCTACACCGCGTTCTGGCAGGCACTCTACGACGGGAACGCCGATCTCGTGCTCGTCGGGCACGACCACGACTATGAGCGCTTTGCCCCACAAACTCCCAGCGGCGCTCTCGATCGTGCGCGCGGCATTCGCGAGTTCGTCGTCGGCTCGGGGGGCAAGAGCCTGCGGACGTTCCCCACCGTTCGGCCGAACAGCGAGGCCCGCGATGTGTCGAGTCTCGGCATCCTCGAGCTCACCCTGGGCGTCAATGAGTACCGCTGGCGCTTCCGTCCGGCTGTCGGCTCCTTCACGGACGCCGGCGCCGGCTCCTGTCACTGAGCGCAAAGCCACCCGGTTCTTCACGAGGTCTTAGCCGCCACTCAGGTTCGATCTGCTTTCGTATGGGCGAGAAGGAAGCCGCGAGAGAGGAGCCTCCACGTGACCGAGCCGTCGGACGCAGCCGCCATCCCGTCCCCGCCGCAGGCGAAAGAGCAGCTAGAGCAGGCGCTGTTCGAGATCAGGCGCGTGATCGCGGGTCAGGACGCGATGCTCGAGCGGGTGCTCGTCTGCCTGCTGGCGCAGGGTCATCTGCTGATCGAAGGCGTCCCCGGGCTCGCCAAGACGCTGACGATCAAGACCACCGCCGGAGTTCTCGGCGGAACGTTCGCGCGGGTGCAGTTCACTCCGGATCTTGTCCCCTCGGACCTGGTGGGAACGCGCATCTACCGCGTGGGTGACGGCGAGTTCGACACGGAGCTCGGGCCGGTCTTCTGCAACTTCCTTCTCGCGGACGAGATCAACCGCGCGCCAGCGAAGGTGCAGTCCGCGCTGCTCGAGGTGATGCAGGAGCGCCAGGTGACGATCGCGCATACGACCTACCCCGTGCCTGAGCCGTTCCTGGTGATGGCGACCCAGAACCCGATCGAGTCCGAAGGCACGTACCCGCTGCCAGAGGCGCAGATCGACCGGTTCATGCTCAAGGTCGTGATCGGGTACCCCGGACACGACGAGGAGCTGACCGTCGTCCAGCGCCAGCTCATCGCGGCGCCCGAGCTCCGGCAGGCTCTCTCGCTCGCCGACCTGACAGCGCTACAGCGGGCGGTGTTCGACATCTACGTCGACCCGTCGCTCGTGAGCTACGCGGTGGACATCGCGACCGCGACTCGGGAGCCGGCGGCGCATGGCCTGGGAGATCTCGCCCCTTACATCTCCTACGGCGCCAGCCCGCGCGGCCCGATCAGCCTGGTGCAGGGATCGCGGGCGCTGGCGCTGATCCGGGGCCGCGAGTACGCGCTCGTAGAGGATCTGCAGGCTCTCGCGCGCGACGCGCTCCGGCACCGGCTCGTGCTGAGCTACCAAGCTCTCGCCGAGGAGGTGAGTCCCGACGTGATCCTCGACCAGGTTCTCGCAGCCGTTCCGGCGCCGCAGCTCGACCTGGCTCGCATGCACGCGGCATGACCTCGCTTCCCGCCAGCACGCCCGTCGCGTCGAATCCCGCCCGGCCGGGTCCGGGCTCGATGCC
>JACCTK010000017.1 GCA_013812465.1 Actinomycetota bacterium | reverse complement strand
GTTCCGAGCGGCTTGAAGAGCATGTCGCCCTGGCCGAGCAGGCTCTCCGCGCCTGCGGTGTCGAGAATCACGCGGGAGTCCGTCTGGCTCGAGACGGCGAAAGCGATGCGCGATGGGACGTTGGCCTTGATCATTCCCGTGATCACGTCCACCGATGGGCGCTGGGTCGCGAGGACGAGGTGGATTCCGACCGCGCGCGACTTCTGGGCGAGCCGGATCACGCAGTCCTCGACCGCCTGCGGCGAGACCATCATCAGGTCGGCGAGCTCGTCGATGACGACGAGCAGGAACGGCAGCGGCGCCTCCCCTCGCGCGCGGAAGGCACGGTTCGCCTCGGGAAGGCTGCGGGCGCGCACGAGAGACAGGCGCTCGTAGCGGCGGTCCATCTCGGCCACGACGTTCATGAGCACGGTCGCGGCCTCCTTGGGGCTCGACACGACCGAGGTCAGGAGGTGTGGGATCGACTCGTAGTAATCGAGCTCGATCCGCTTCGGGTCGATCAGGATCATCCGCACCTCGTCCGGAGTTGAGCGCAGGAGCGTCGAGGTGAGGATCGTGTTGATGCAGCCCGATTTGCCCGATCCAGTCGTGCCCGCGATCAGGAGGTGCGGCATACGGGCGAGGTCGGTCCAGACCGCGTTACCGGAGATGTCCTTTCCGAGCCAGACGGAGAGCGGGCTGGCAGTGGCCGGAAGATCGCCGTAGATATCGCCCAGCGTGACCAGCCGCGGCGAGAGATTCGGCACCTCGACACCGACCGCCTGCTTTCCCGGAATCGGCGCGAGGATGCGGATCTCCGTGGTCGCGAGCGCGTAGGAGAGGTCGTCCTTGAGCGCCGCGACCTTGGCCACCTTCGTCCCCGGAGCGAGCTGGAGCTCGTACCGGGTCACGCGCGGGCCGGACGTCTGGCCAAGGACGCTCGCGTCGATGCCGAACTCGGAGAGCGTGCGCACCAGCAGGTCCGCCGTGCGAGCTCCTGTGTCCTTGCTCGCCACCGGCGTCGCCGGGGAGCTCCGCAGGACGTCGCGATCCGGGAGGCGGTATTCGGAGTGTTCGGACGAGTGCTCGAAGACGCTTTCCAAGCTTTCGAGCCCGCTCTCCGACTCCTCGGGCACGAGTGGCTCGCGCTCGCCGGTCCCAGCGGAGGCAGAGCTGACGAGGTCCGGGTAGGCTTCCGCCCCGTCGACGACATGCCTGCTCGGCGCAGGCTCGACGCGTTCGCTCGGGTGTGCGAATGACTCTTCTGTCTGGCTCTCCGTCGAGGCCCAGTCCAGAGCGCGACGAGCGCCCGAGCCGGCGCGACGGACGACATGGCCGGTACGCCGCAAGATCGCTCCCGTCGACGCTCCACTCACGAGCAGGGCGCCGCCGAGCAGGAGCGCGCCACCGATGATCGCGGCGCCCGTCTCGCCGATCAAGCTCGCAAGCGCGCCACCGAGCGCGAGCCCGATCCAGCCTCCGCTGTCCTTGCCGAGAAGCGTCATCAGACCCAAGAAGCTGACTCCTAGGCCGAGGCGGAACGGGCGCACGTCCAAGAGCTCGCTGCGCGCGAGCATGAGCCCTCCCACCGCCAAGAGCGCCAGCGGAAGCACGTACGCGGCATGCCCCATGACGTCACGGAGCGCGCCCGCGAGCCAGGAGCCGACCGCGCCGCCATCCAGTCCGAGGTACAGGATCACCGACAGGACGAGGCCGAGCGCAGTCAGCGCGAGCCCGAAAAGCTCGTTCTCGCGGTGCGAGAGAGAGCGGTGCGAGAGAGAGCGCTTCGTCCGTTTCTTGACGCGTGCGGGGACGCGTGGCCGAAGCGACCGCCTCTTCCTGCGGCGCGCCATGTGGCGTCGTTCGCCGCGAGGTGGCCCGCTCCTCCGCGGCTACCGGTGGCTGTTGTCGCGGCCGGCTACCGCTTGACCTCGAACGCGAGAATTCGGAGCAGGCCCCTAACCGGTCGGAGGACGTTTCCGGTGAAACTTTCGGGGACCGGCCACTAGCTGCTCAGCTCGGCGGCAATAGCGTGGCCAGAGCGGCCTCGGCGACTGCGCGGTCGATCTCCGGCGGCACGGGGTTGTAACCGGGGATGAAGGCATCCGGATCGAGCGCGAGCGCGCGCATGGAGTGCGCCTGGAGCGCGAAGCCGAGATCCATGATCTGGATCTGGTGGCCATTCGCGGCAGCCAGATTCAGCATCTCGCCCCGCGCGAGCAGATACACGGTTCGCCCGTTCTCCAGCACGAACTCGGTCACATCCCCGCGAATCTCACGACGGCTGACGGCGACCCGCTCGATACCAGCCACGTCGATCTCCGTCGAGAAGTGGCCCACGTTCGCAAGCACTGCGCCGTCACGGAGCGACGTCATGAGATCGGCGGTGAGCGGCGTCCGGTCGCCCGGTGACCGTGATCAAGGCGTCGGCGAGCTCGACTGCGCGGTCGATCGAGGTGACACGCATTCCCTCGAAGGCCCCTCGAAACCCGCACGCAATCCTGCCAGGAGCGGCATGTTGACGCGCGTCCAGGCGAGCACGCCCTCTCCTCGAGCGGCGAGCGCCTGATCCTCGATGCTGCTCGCCTCGAGCGCCGTGAGCTCGGGCGCCCGACTCACCCGAGGCTCGCGATCCGCTCCACGAGCAGGTCGAAGAAGCCGTCGGTGTCCAGATCGATCCCGACGTTGGCGTTCGGCTCGCGCTCCGTGCGCTGCCAGCGATCGACCACGGTCCGACCGCGACAGAGCTCGGACTCGAGCTCGATCTCGACGTTGCAATGGTGGGTCTCCAGAAGGCCGGGCCGGACGACATGCGCGACCGCGACGGCATCGTGAATGGGCGCTCCGTTCCAGCCGTACGTCGCGCGGTGGTACTGGCTGAAGAACACGTTGAGCTCGGCGACGAAGGCGCCGACCCGTCCTGCGTCGCGTAGCCGTTTCTCTACGTCCGGGCCGAGGATGGCCTTGTGCGTCACGTCGAGCCCGGCCATGGTCACGTCGAGGCCGCTCGAGAACACGACGCCGGCTGCCTCCGGATCGCACCAGATGTTGAACTCGGCCGCTGGCGTGTAGTTGCCCTCGGCGATCGAGCCGCCCATCAGCACGATGCGCTCGATCCCTGCGGCGCCATGCGCGTCGAGGTAGCGGGCGATGTTCGTGAGCGGGCCGGTGGGCACGAGCGTGACGGCAGTGGCGGCGCGTTGAACGCACTCGGCAATGAACGTGGTCGTATCGATCGGCGCAGCTTCGGTCGTAGCAGGAGGCAGCGCAGGCCCGTCGAGACCGCTCTCCCCGTGGACGTGCGCGGCGATGACGAGCTCGCGAGTCAGCGGCCCGTCGGCCCCGGCCGAGACTGGGACGTCCGTCCTTCCCACGAGCTCGAGCACGCGTAGCGCATTTACCGTCGTCTTCTCGAGGGTCTGGTTCCCGTATGTCGTCGTGACGCCGAGCACCTCGATCTCGGGGCTCGCCAGCGCTAGCAGGAGCGCGATCGCGTCGTCGTGCCCTGGGTCGCAGTCGAGGACGATCGGGATCGGCGTCGCCACGCCGCGTACTGTACGGGTGAGGTTTGCGTTCTCCATGGCCGACGTCCGCGAAAAGGTCCGCGCCTTCGCGCTCTCCCTCCCGGAGGCGGCCGAGGATCATCCCTGGGGTGAAGACGTGGCGAAGGTGCGCGGGAAGATCTTCGTCTTCCTCGGCTCGGCGGCATCGAAGAGCATGACCGTCAAGCTCGACGAATCGCACGCGCACGCGCTCTCAATCGAAGGGGCGGAGCCAACCGGGTACGGCCTGGGAAAGTCCGGCTGGGTGACGCTCCCGCTGCGAGCGCAGGGCGTGAGCATCGCGCTGCTTCGCGACTGGATCGAGGAGAGCTACCGCATCGTCGCGCCGAAGCGCCTCGTCGCCGAGCTCGACGTCTCGTAGGGGCGAGGCTCGCCTCGCCCCTACGAGAGAAGGGCGTCTACCTCGGCAGTCGTTGGCAAGGACGGTTGCGCTCCAAGCCGTGAAGCAGCGAGCGCCCCGGCCGCGCAGGCACGCTCGAGTGCTTCGCCGGCCTCACGCTCTTCGAGGATCGACACGAGCAGACACGCCGTGAACGCATCACCTGCAGCGGTTCCGTCCACGGCGTCCACGCGGGGCGGAGCAGCCCGGGCGATCTCGTCACCGTCCTCGAGCAGCGTCGCACCTTCGGCCCCGAAGGTGACCGCGACGAGACCGTCCCGCCGCGAGAGCGACTCGAGCTCGTACCGGTTCACGACGGACAGGTCGGGGTCGACGGCGACCGATCGCGCGGGGGCGGCGTTGAGACAGAAGAATCCCGTGCACTCCTGCCAAGCCGAGAGCACTGCCTCGTCGGGAATCTCGAGCTGGCAAAGGACGGCGTCGTGCGCGGGGAGCTCGACCTCTCCGAGTGTCGAGTTCGCGCCTGGAGCGACCACGATCTGATTCTCGCCAGAGGCGTCGACGAGGATGAGGGCGACTCCCGTCGGCTCGTCGCCGATACGAAGGTCGAGGCTCACGTCTACGTCCCTCAACCCCGCTAGCGCCTCCTCCGCGAAGAAATCCTTGCCGACCGCGCCGATGAACGTCACCTCGGCGCCGAGCCGGGCACAAGCGACCGCCTGATTGGCTCCCTTCCCTCCGGGGATCCGAGAGAATGTCGCGCCGCTGATCGTCTCCCCGGCTCGCGGCAGCCGTTCGCAGTGCGCGACGAGATCGAGGTTGACCGAGCCGACGACGGTTACGCGCGCAGAGCTCATCGCGCCAAGTGACACTTTGTCACAAGGCTGCTCTGCCTCTTCCGATCAGGCTGCGAGGGCGCGGAGGTCGTCCACGGTCGAGCTCAAGAGCGTGTCCCGCAGATCAAAGAGTCCCGCCCAGAGCGACGAGCGATCGGGCGCCGCATCGAGGCTGGCCGCGGTCGCGAGGCCTTCGAGGGCGCGAACGAGCACCGCGAGCTCGAGGTAGACCGCCGCCACGCGATTCGGGCACGCCCGCACACCCGCGCGGTCGAGCACCGGACGCCACTCGACGAGCTCAGCGGCTCCCGGTCCCCCATACCACGAACGCCCTTCGGCCAGCTCGGGCTCGAGCTCGAGCAGATAGCGCGAGAGCGGCTGCTCGAGGCCGGCGATCGCCGTCTCGACCCGGTCTGCCGCGTGCCGAAGCGCCGCCTGCCGGCCCCCCGCGGTCGCGGGCGTCGCATCTCCCCGTCCCCAGCGTTCGAGAAGCCGGCAGAAGGCGAGCGCCGCTACCTCGCACGCCCGCAGCTGGCCCACCAGCCGGGCGCCGCTCGATCCGCTCGAGGCGTTGGCCTCGATGACCCTCGCCCAACCTGACATTAGACCTCGATCACCACGGGAAGAATCATCGGTCTCCGACGCGTCCGGTCGTAGACCACTTGGCCGATTGCATCGTGGATGTGCTCCTGGAGGAGCTTGATCTCGTTCACGTGCTGCGACGCGAGCTCGCGGACGACGCGGTCGGCTTC
>JACCTK010000430.1 GCA_013812465.1 Actinomycetota bacterium | reverse complement strand
GTTCGGCCACGAGGCAAGCCTGAAGGTGTCTGGGCGCTGCCCAAGGGCCTGATCGACGAGGGTGAGAGCGCGGCGGAGACCGCTCTGCGTGAAGGCTACGAGGAGACCGGGATACACGCTCGCCTCGAGACGAAGCTCGGAGACATCCGCTACGTCTATACCTGGCAGGGGGAGCGCGTGTTCAAGATCGTCAGCTTCTATCTCGCGTACGCCGCACGCGGGCGAATCGGAGATATCCCCGCCGGAATGGAGCTCGAAGTGGCGGAGGCACGTTGGCTCCCGCTCGCAGAAGCGGCGCAGCTCCTGGCGTACAAGGGCGAGCGCGAGATGGCTGTGAAGGCGCTGGGGATGCGTTCTCCGCCGGTGCAGACTGAGGATTCGCGGGCGCCAGGCAGTCGGGATGAAGGCTCAGCCGCAGCACGTTGATCGGCAGCTCGAGGAGCTGCTCGGTGCCAACAGTCCAACGCGCCCCCCGCAAGGCCGAGATGACGCAACCGATGGGCTCCCATCGGCGCCCGCTACGTTTTGACTCCCCCCGCCGGGGCATAGAGAGTCAATGCGATCTTCGGTTACACCATTCCCGCCCGAGCATCGTCGCCAGGGCTCGGTCCGCGCTTCGGTCGACGGAATCCTTGCGACCGTGGGGCAGACACCTCTCGTACGGCTGAGGCGACAGTACGCGGAGCACGACATCGACGTCTGGGCGAAGCTCGAGTCCTTCAACCCGACCGGAAGCGCGAAGGACCGCCCGGCAGTGCGAATGTTGCAGGATGCCATCGCGTTAGGCGAGGCAGGTCCGGGCACGACGGTGATCGAGTCGAGCTCAGGCAACCTGGGTGTCGCACTTGCTCGGGCGTGCCGGTTCCATGGCATGCGCTTCATCTGCGTCGTCGACTCTCGTGCGCCTTCGATCAGCGTGGAGACGATGCGCGCGCTCGGCGCATCGGTGCATGTCGTCACGGAGCCGGATCCCGCGACCGGGGACCTGCTCGTGGCGCGTCTGGCGCTGGTGGCACAGCTTCTGGAGCGGACGCCCGGCGCGTTCTGGCCGGATCAGTATGCGAACCCGGAAAACCCTGGAGCCCATGCCGTCGGAACGATGCGCGAGATCGACGAAGCTCTCGATGGAGCCATCGATGTTGTGCTCGTCGCCACCAGCACGGCCGGCACGATCGCCGGTTGCTGTGACTTTCTCCGTGCGAACGGGCGCTCGACGCGTGTGATCGCGGTGGATGCCGTGGGGAGCGCCTTGTTCGGAGGTACGCGCGGCCCACGCAAGCTGCCGGGATTCGGCGCTGGCATCGAGACTCCGCTTTCCCGCTCTGTGCGACACGACCACGTGGTGCGCGTAACCGACCTCGACTGCGTCGTCGGCTGTCGACGGCTGGTCGAGCGCGAGGCGATCTTCGCCGGCGCTTCCGCGGGCGGAGTCGCCGTCGCGCTTGCCGGGCTCGCGCCGACCCTGGCGCCTGGCACTCGCTGCGCGATCATCCTGCACGACGGCGGTACGGGATATCTCCGCACCGTGTACGACGATGCGTGGGTGGAGGCCGAGCTGGGCTGTGGGGCGGACGAGCTCGCCGCACGCGTCAACTCGCTGCAATCGCCTGCGTCCGATGCGTAGCGCTGCGTGAGCACCTTGCGAGTCGCCATCGTCGGCGCGGGTCCGAAGGGCATGTCCGCGCTGGAGCGTCTCGTGCACCATGCATCACACTCGACGAGCCGCGCGATGTACGAAGTCGATCTGTACGAGCCTCACCGCTCGCCAGGCGCTGGCCCCATCTACGATCCGCGGCACCCGGCGTATCTGCGTATGAACATCGCCGCGGACATCGTCGACGCTTGGTGGACTCCGGCACGCGTTCCCGACGTTGCCAGCCATCCGTCGTTCGGCACGTGGCGCTCGCTGCAGCTGCCGTCCATCATGAAGGAGTTCGGCGACGCAGCGCTAGACGCGTTCCCGCCTCGCGCGGTGGTGGGGCGATACCTGGAGCACGCGTTCGCGAAGATCGTCGAGTCAGCTCCGGAATCGATGCGAGCTCGCGTCGTGCCGCACCGTGTCCTGGACATCGAACCTATGGGTGCCGGCTGGGGCATCCGAGCCGACGGGCTCGGAATGTCGGGAAAGCCATATGACGAAGTGCTCATCGCGACCGGGCATGCCTCCGAGTGGAGCGACGCGCTCACGCAGGTATCGCGCTCGTCTCCATCGTCGGTGACCACCGTCTTTCCCGTTCAGGAGCAGCTGTCACGTGAGCGGGTGGCTCCGGGTGCGGCGGTCGCCGTCCGGGGCTTCGCGCTCACGTGCATCGACGCTGCGCTCGCCTTGACCCAGGGACGCGGTGGGTCGTTCCATGCGCTCGACCACCCGTGGCGACTGCGATACGAGCGGGGGCCCGACGACATCCTCTGCTTGCTGCCGTTCACGCGATCTGGGCGGCCGATGCTCTCCAAGCCGCTTCCCGACCTGCTTGCAAACGTGGACGGGATCAGTGAGATCACTGCGCGAGGTCAGGAGCGGATCCGCGCGCTCGCTGCCTCCTACGACCTTCGCGTGGATCTCCTACCGGTACTCGTCGACACCGCTGTCGCCAGCATCCAGGCCGTGACGAGCGCCGGCGACAATCCCGTCAGTCTCGATCCTCTACGTGCTGACGCAGACGAGTGGTTGCGCGGCGCGCTCGACGGTTCGCTGTCCAGCGTCGACGGCGACGATGTCGTGAGTCAGATCGCAAAATCGCTCGAAATTGGCTGCGGAGCCGCTGCGCCGCACGCGCTGTGGGCGCTCGGTCACGCATGGCGTTCTCTGTACCCGGCGATCGTCGATCGCGTGGGCGGAAACGGGCTGACTGCGGTTGCCTGGCCCGCTTTTGTGCGGCTGGCCACGGAGCTCGAACGCATCGCCTTTGGTCCGCCGGCTGTGAACGCCGCCAAGTTGCTCGCGCTCGTGGACGCTGGCATCGTCGATCTCACGCACTTGCACGGGGGAAGGCTCGTCGGCGTGGAGGAATTCGAGCTGCGGTCGGCTGCTGGGTCCACCCGCGTGGACGCAGTCGTCGATGCCGTTCTCCCCCCTCCGGGGATTGTGGGTCTGTCGACGGCCCCGCTCGCGACACTCCTCGCTGCCGGCGCCGTGCGTCCGAGGCACGGGCGTCGGGGTCTGGACGTGCTCGACGACGGAAGCTGCGTCGGCGCCAACGGCGTCGCGACTCCGGGGCTCGCAGCAATCGGACGCCCGACAGAGGATTCGACGATTGGCAACGACACCCTGAGCCGCAGGATGCACCCGCTCGCCGAGCTCTGGGCCGAGCGTGTGGTCGCACGCGCTCGCCGCGAGCGATCGTGTGCTGCCAGGCCCCGCGCCGATCTGGCCAGACAGGGATGACCGGTCTCGTCGGCTCGACCCTTTCCGACCGGTTACGCGATCTGCGCGCCCGGTGCAGTGGCATCGCGCCTCTGACCGCCAGGCTCGAGCCGTGGCAGATCGAAGAATGCTCGGATGCCGACGGCCTCGCAGATGCTCTCGCCCTGCACGGCTCGCCCCTCAACATCCTCGACGTCTCTTCTTTCGCTCGCAACGTCTCTGACCTCAGTGCCGTGGCGGATGCGCACGCGACCGCCTTTCGGTTGTTCTTCGCGCGCAAGGCGAACAAGGCGATCGCCTTCGTCGATGAGGCGCTGCGGCTCGGACTCGGCGTTGACGTCGCCAGTGAGCGCGAGTTGCGCCAAGTGCTCGACCGCGGCGCTACCCCGGGTGACGTTGTAGTCACCGCCGCCGTCAAGCCGCACTCGCTCCTGCGTCTATGCGTCGATTCCGGGGTCACGATCGTGCTCGACAACCTCGACGAGCTGGACGTGCTGGACACGGTGCTCGAGACGACGGGAAGCCGCGCGAGCGTCGCAATCCGCCTCGCTCCGGAGTTCGCCGACGACCGTACGCCGACCCGATTCGGCATGGCTCCCGACGATGCGATCGCTTTGGCCGCAACCGCCGGTCTCGATGTCGTCGGTGTGCACTTCCACCTCGATGGCTACTCAGCAACCGATCGTGTCGACGCGCTCGGACAAGCCGTGAACCTCGTCGATGTCCTCCGTGAGCAGGGTCATGCGCCGTCGTTCGTGGACATCGGCGGCGGGATACCGATGTCCTATCTGGAGTCCGCACAGCAATGGCGCGAGTTCTGGAAGCAACATCGCGCCGGTTTGCTCGGCGCCGGTCCGCCACTTACCTTCGACGCCCACGGGCTGGGACTCGTCGAACATGCGGGCACGTTGCTCGGCCGACCAGCGGTGTACCCCTACCAGCTGCCTGTACGCGGCGCCTGGCTCGATCGGATACTCGCAAGCCCCCTCTGCTTGCCCGGCCGTGCACCGAGCCACAGCGTCGCCTCGGGACTGCGTAAGCGAGGCCTCGAGCTGCGCTGCGAACCCGGTCGGTCGCTGCTCGACGGCTGTGGCCTGACCGCTGCAAGAGTTGAGTTTCGCAAGCAACGTCGCGACGGAACCTGGCTCATCGGGCTGGCCATGAACCGCACGCAGTGCCGCTCGACGTCCGACGACTTCATGCTCGACCCGCTCCTGCTTCGCCCGTCGACGTCGACCATGCTGACGCGTGACGCAACCGGGCCGATCGAGGGCTATCTCGTCGGCGCCTACTGCATCGAGCGGGAGCTACTGACGTGGCGACGCCTGCGCTTCCCGGAGGGCGTCGATGTAGGCGACATCGTCGTCTTCCCGAATACGGCGGGATACATGATGCACATACTCGAGAGCGAGTCCCACCAGATCCCGCTCGCGCGGAACGTTGTCCGACACGCGACCGGTGAACATACGCTCGACCTGATCGACTCCTGACGATCTCGCCCAGATCGGAAAACACGTGCCCCGATCGGCACATGGACATCGAGCCACCTACTGTACGAGCATCGAGGCGGGATCTACGGCACTTGAGCCGGGATTGTCATGCCACCGAGATCCGGGGTAGCGGGGCAGGGTCCCGGCCGGAACATCTGCGATCTCTTTCTGCTTCGTCGGATCCGTCCTCCCCAGCGCCGAAGCCTATGCCGAGCCGCCTGTCAGGGGGTCAACAACGCGCAGGCGCGAGAAGCGGCGGAAGCCGTGGTCGTGCGACGCGAGAACGAGTCCGTGCTCGATTGCGAGAGCGGCGATCTCGACGTCGGGGACGTCGTCGCTCCGCAACCCCGGCGTCTCAGCGAGCTCCGCCGCGATCGCCGCGTGCCCTGCGCCGTTCGTGACGATTCGCACGGCCGGCTGCGTCAGGTAGGCCGTGGCAACTGCCCATCCCTCTCTGACCGTGACCGCGTGCTCTCCGAACACCCTCGTGCTCGTAATGAGACGGAGGAACGCGTAGACGACCGGCCAGCAGAGGGCGACGGTTCCCTCCCCCTCGCCGAAGCGCGCTTCGAGCCATCCACGAGCGCGGTTGTGCTCCGGCGCGTCCGCGAACGTCGCGTAGACGAGCAGATTCGTATCGATGAGCGTCACGTGACGTCACGCTGCGCTCGCCGCTCGTCGTCGAGGACCGCGAGCAACGCCGACACGTCAGAGACGTCGAGAATCGGACGCCCTGGAAGCCTCGGGAGAGTCGGCTGAGCCATCGGCGGGGCGGCACGTGCGCCCCGGCGGAGAAGTCGGTTGACCGCGGCACGGAACGATTCGCCGGTCCGCGCTCGCTCGCCCTCGATCAATGCCGCGACATCGTCGTCGAGAGTGATCGTGGTGCGCATGATGCAGTCACTGTAACATCACAAGCATCATCTACGGCCGACGCTCGACGCGGACGTTGAGCAGGCCACACGCTGACAGAGGGCGCGTAAACACAAGGCTGATGCCGTTCGGCGCGCACAACGTGAGTGCCGTCGCGTCGGGCACGATTTCGCGCCCGGATAGGGTTGCCACCGTCCGCTGCCACGAGCACGTCAGCTCGTCCGCCGCGCAACGGAACCCCACGGCAGCAGGTTGTACGGAGCGGGAGCGACGGGACTCGAACCCGCGACCTCCGGCGTGACAGGCCGATTCGGGCACGCCGGCGCTCGACGACGAACTCCTCCGACAGCCTCATTTGCAGGTTCTTTTTGCCCAGCCGCTCCCTCCCCTCCGCATGGTTGAGCCAATCGCGAGATCGACGTTTGGGCCACGAGTGGGCCACGAAATGTTGTCGTGTAAGACGACACGCTGGTTCGCAGGCGTGGCGGGTGCGCCTGAGGGACTTGTGATCTGAATCCGCGGATCAGCGAACTATTCGTTCTGAGTGTTCCCATGCTGTTGGGCGACGACCCTAAGAGGCGAGGAAAGCATCGCCCGCGTCCTTGGAGTGCTCTCTGACGTACTTGGTCTGCTGCTGCTCGCTTTCCGCTGCTGGCCTGCTCTTGACCCGTCAGAGACGTGCCACGCAGAATCCTTAGGCCGCCACAGCCTCCAGGATCGAAATACCGGCGCGGGTATCGATCTCGCGCTGGAGTATGAAGCCCGACCGGGCGAAGAGCGCTTCGTACTCCTGCTGCGTGCGTTGTCGGCCACCGAGCAGCGTCAGCATGACGATATCGAGCATCTTCGACCAGTCAGGGCCGGGATCGTCGGGAACGATCGACTCGAGTACCAGCAACTTGGCGTCTGCCGGGGCGGCCTGCCGGATCGCCCGGAGGATGGCGACCGACTCTTCGTCTCCCCAATCGTGGATTATCTCCATCAACAGGTACGCGTCGCAGGTGGGCAGGGCATCCCGGAAGAAATCGCCGGCCTGCAGCGTCAGTCGCTCCGACGCGACGCCCGCCGCCGCCTCAATGACGTGCGGCAGCTCGAACAGGACACCTTTGCCGTTCGGCGCAGCGTCGTCGAGGACGGCACGCAATAGATGCCCGCTGCCGCCGCCGATGTCGCCGATCACGCCGAAGCCCGAGAAGTCGTAGGCGGAGAGGATTCCGGCGATCGCGCCGTGCGCCTTGCCGGCCATCGCCGCGTTGAACACGCGGCTCTCCTCCGGACGTTGCGCAAGGTACTCCCAAAATCCCTCGGGGAAAACCTCGGTCGTCGCCGGAAGCCCCGTCCGGACGGAATGCTCCATCGCCTGGAAGGTCGACCAAAAAATCGGCATGCCGAACATCCGGGCGAAGGCGCGGAAGGACTGCGGGTGGTCAGTCTGCAGCAGCCGCGAGGCAGGCGAATGGCGGAAAGTCTCATCCTCTATCTCGAACACGCCGTGGGCGGCAAGCAGGCGCAAGACGCGGCTGAGCGCGTCGGGGTGGGCGCCGACGGCTGCCGCGAGCTCGGCGGCGGTTAGGGGCTTCTCGTCCAGCGCGTCCGCGACACCGAGCTCGGCCACGACGTGCAGGCATCGCGGCAGGCAGTAGCCGCCCGCGATCTGTTGCAACGTCTCGACGGGATTGGTCTGAATCACGGCCACCCTTCCTCCTCTCCTTGCGTCGCGTACTAAGGAAACCTAGTCGCCCCTCGACTCCCGCAGCAAGCCTGAGAGACTGGTGAGTGGACGCTGATTGGACGCCGACGAGCTCACTTTTCCTGGGCCGCCCCGAGCGCGAGGGTGGGCCTGAGCAATTTAAGAGACGGGAGCGATGGGACTGGAACCCGCGACCTCCGGCGTGACAGGCTTGTTCCACCGATACGACGGTTGGCGACGATTGACGAGCTATCGCTCTATTCATGCGGCTGCGGGCCTTTGGCATGTGAATCGTGCACGATTGAGCAGACTCGATTTCGAGCGTTTGCTGCCCTTCTGCTGCCCGGGAACCATCACACACCGGACGTCCGAGTCCGCTGACGACTGGTGTCGCCGGGCACTTGTCGCGGATCCAACCCAGCGGTGTGGTGCGGCCAACTAGAAATCGCGGCGGAGGCGGTGCCAGCCGGCTCCGCGGCCGGCGCCGGTTCCTTCGATGATGCCGGCGTCGCGGAGCTGGCGGAGCACTTGGCGGATGTATTCGTCGCTGACGCCGGGTGCTGCCCGTTTGGCTTCGGCGAAGGTGAAGCTGTCGCTGATGTTCGAGCGGACGAACGTCTTCACGAGCTCAGCTTTGGAGCCGCGGCCGCTTGTGACCGCTGCGGCGCGCGGTTCGAATTCGCGGTAGGCCGCTGTGAGCACCCCGAGGAAGTAGGAGAGCCAGGGCTGCAGGTCGTGCTCGCCTTCGTGCCAGGCGACAGTAGATCCTGCGAGTGCGTCGTAGTAGGTCTCTTTGCTCCGCTCGATCAGCTTCTCGATGCTGATGAAGCGGCCGACCTCGTAGCCGCCTTCGTAGAGCAGTAGTAGCGAGAGCAGGCGTGACATGCGCCCGTTCCCATCGGCGAAGGGGTGGATGATCAGGAAGTCGAGCGTGTAGGCGCCGGCGAGCAGCAACCGATGATGGTGATCCGCCTCCCAGGTCTCGTTGAAGCGCTGATGGAGCTCGTCCATCGCGCCCGGCGTCTCGTACGAGGAGACGGGGGTGAAGCGAACGGCGACCGAACCGTCCGGCCGCTCCTCGGTGACGATGTTGTCGGAGACTTTCCAGTTGCCGCCGGGCTGGGCTGCGAATTGGTACAGGTCGCGGTGGAGTTGCCGGACGATGTTCGCCGTGAAAGGGATGTGCGCTGCGCTCGAATGGATGGTGTCGAGGACGGCCCGATAGCCGGCGATTTCCGCCTCCGACCGGTTGCGCGGGGTTGTCTTCTGCGCGACGATCTCCTCGAGTCGCTTCTTCGGCGCCGTGATGTTCTCGATCGCGTTCGAGGCCTCGACGCTCTGGATCAGCGCGGCCTGCTGGAGCGACTCGAGCGCTGCCGGGTGTTGCCGGGCGAAGGCTTCCTGGCGGCCGCGCGCGATGTCGATCTCGCTCAGTTGACGGTTGATCGCCGCCGGGATCAGGTCGAGGTGCCGGCCTAGCGCGCGGAAGCTCTGCATTGCGGAGAAAGTACAGGCTCCAGCCAGGACAAGTATGGGTTTATGCGCCGATAACCCATAGTTTCCCGGGATCGGCACCGAATTGCCGTTTGCCTCTTCTAATTGTGTGCGACTAGATTCGGCCCCTCGTTAGGGACAAGCGCTCTATGCCGCGGCGTCCGAGGTCGGCGATCATGGTCCGATGCCTCGCCATTTCGCCTTCCGGATGGGAGAGGTGCTTCCTACCGCCGACCCGCTCTCGGAGTGGCTTGTCACGCTCGCGGTTGCCATGAACGACCTCACGCTCGTGCACGTGAGGCTCGATGAGGACCAGGACAACCCCGAGCTGGCCTTTTACTGGAACCGCCTCGCGATCTCTCACTTCACCGAGGCCGCTCTCTTTCTCGACCAGAGCGCTGAGGTCGAGGAGGTGTCCTCGTTCGTGGACTCACTCCCGCACGACGCACGCGAGACGTACGACGAGTGCCTCGCGGTCTTCAATGAGCATCGTGGTCGCCTCTTCTCGGTGCGGAACAAGGCGACGTTCCACTACCCAACCTTACGACCTGGCAATGCACAGGCCGCCCGCCCGGTCCGAGACGCTCTACGCGCCCTCGCTGATGACCGAGGGGTCATCCGGTCCGCCAGGATCCGCGACGCGCGCGCACTGTTCGCCGACGACGTTGTCGCTGCCATCTTCGCGGAGGAGCTTGGCGGCCTCGATGCAATATCAGCGTTCGAAGCTCGGGTCGCGGCCGGCGTCACCGCGTTCATCCGGTTTGCGAACCTCGCGCTCGACGAGCACCTGATGCGAGCGCGCGAGAGTGGCGCCACGGTTGAGCAAGTCGAACCCGTCGATCCTGCCGACCCTCGTCAGGGCTGGCGCGCGATGGGGTAGTGCCGGACGGCGGCTACTCGCGGGTAGCCGCCGAATCGTCTGCGGATGAGGAATCCGCGAGCGTGAACGTAGTGCGCATTGCAGCCCGGCGCCAGCGCTGGGTTCCGTAGTCGGATCTACGCCGCCACGAGCCGCGGAGCGCTCGAGGTTTCCAGACTTGCCACACGGACGCAACGGGGGCAATGTAGAGCGGCCTATCGCTGAGCTCAGTTAGTCGCGTGCCATCGTTCACAGGCCGCCATTCGGCATCGAAGAACCATCGCAGGAAGGGGTGCGCGCGGCCCCACGTCACTCGCCCATGCGAATCGGTCGCGTACGGGCGCAACGGGCTGTCGATCGGGTACGTTGCGACCGTCGGCGTCATCTCGTAGCTCGTGACTTCGCCAGGCTGGAGCAGGCGAACGGTGTCCTTCTCGGACAATCGGACGACGGGAATGATGCGCCGCTCGCCGGTGTCGTTGATGTTCGCCTGCCAGACTCCGCCGCTAACTTCAAGTCCCACCTCGACGCCTGCCGTACGACGACGAAGTCCAGCCGGTGATCGCGTTGACCCCGCTCCGGTACCCCGACGCGTTCGGACAGAACGCCGGCACCGCGTTCGCCGACTACCGCGACTGGCTCTCGCAACTCGACGTGCTCGAGCAGTACCCGCTTTTCCGCGATGAAATCGACGCTGCGTT
>JACCTK010000424.1 GCA_013812465.1 Actinomycetota bacterium | reverse complement strand
CCCTTCATGTCGCTGGCGCCCAGCCCGTGCACGGCGCCGTCAGCGATCCGCCCGGGGAGGTTGCCCTGCGCCGGGACGGTGTCGTAGTGCCCTGCGAGAACGACCAGCGGCGCAGCGGGGCGGCGCTCGGGAAGAAAGAGGAACGCGTCGTCGTGAGCGTACTCTGCGCTGAGCTCCGCCGGCACAAGCCCCAGCACGTGCTCTCGGATCGCGTCTTCGTGGCGGCTCTCGGAGGGAATGTTCACGAGCTCGAGCGTCCGCTCCGCAAGGCGGTCAGCGAGCTTCGTCACGCCCAGAGCGTACCGCGGCATAATCCTCGAGTGACGTCGCGCCAGCCCGACCGCGCACCCGGAGCCGACCCGGAGCGCGGTTTCGTGGTCGGAGTCTTTCCGAAGGGGCTTGACGGCGAGACCGAGCTCGCCGAACTACGCGAGTTGGCGCGCACGGCGGGCGTGGAGACGGTCGGCGAGGTGGTGCAGCACCGCGCTCGTCCCGACCCGCGGACGTTTGTAGGCAAAGGCAAGCTCGCTGAGCTGAAGGACGCGTACGCGACCTCGGACGCGGAAGTGCTGTTGGTGGACGAGGAGCTCAGCCCGACGCAGCAGCGATCGCTCGAGGACGCTCTCGAGGCGCGCGTGGTCGATCGGACGCAGCTGATCCTCGACATTTTCGCGCAGCACGCGACGAGCGCCGAGGGGAAGCTCCAGGTCGAGCTCGCGCAGCTCGAGTACAACCTGCCCCGGATGCGCGGGCTCTGGCAGCACCTCGAGCGGCTGGGGGGTGGGGTGGGAACGAGAGGCCCCGGAGAGAGTCAGCTCGAGACCGACCGCCGGCTTGCCAGAACACGCGTCTCCCTCGTCAAGCGGCGCCTACGCGGGCTCAGTGGACAGCGGGCGACCAGGAGGAAGGAACGGGAGCGGACGAGCGCCCCCACGATCGCGCTCGCTGGATACACGAACGTCGGCAAGTCCACGCTCCTGAACGCGCTCACGGGCGCTGACGCCTCCGTCGACGATCGTCTCTTCGAGACACTCGATCCGACGACGCGGAGCTTCGAGCACGACGGCAAGCGCTATCTGGTCACCGACACCGTGGGCTTCATCCGCCGGCTGCCGACTCAGCTCGTCGAGGGCTTCGCGGCGACCCTGGAGGAGACCTTGGTCGCGGATCTCGTCTTGCACGTCGCCGATGCCTCGCTTCCCGAGGAGCGTTTGCGGGAGACGATCGACGCCGTCCATGCCGTTCTCACAAAGATTGGCGCCGACGAAGTTCCGGTGGAGCTCGTGCTGAACAAGGTCGACCTCCTCGACCCGCTCGCGGAGCGGCGTGTCGCGCATGCGTTCCCACGCGCTCTCCAGGTCTCCGCGGCGAGGGGCGAGGGGCTCGTCGCGCTCCGGGAGCGGATCTCCGAGCTCTTCTCGGACCGCTTCGAGGACGTTCGCCTGCTCGTGCCCTACGAGGACGGGCGTTTTCTCGCCCAGCTCTACGGGCTGGGAGCTCCGATCGCAGAGCGGAGGGACACGCCCGAAGGCGTGCGCGTGCGCGCCAGATTGCCGCGCCGCGAGATTCCGCGCTTCGCGCAGTTTCTCGTCGCCGGAGAGGCGGTCGCCGATCCCGACGCCGAGGCTTTCCGAGGGTGATCGACATCGCAGTCCGGCGCGTGCGCGACGATGCCGTGCTGCCGAGGCAGGAATACGAAGGCGATGCCGGTCTCGACCTTTCGGCATGCGAGGAGGCTTGCCTCGACCCCGGCGAGCGCGCGATCGTCTGCACGGGGATCGCGGTGGAGATCCCAGAGGGGTACGCCGGGTTCGTGCAGCCGAGATCGGGCCTTGCTGCGCGTCACGGGCTGGGGATCGTCAACTCTCCCGGTTTGATCGATTCCGGCTACCGGGGCGAGATCAAGGTCGTGCTCATCAACACGGACGCTCGCGAGTCGTTCACGGTCGAGCCCGGGATGCGCATCGCGCAGCTCGTGATCGCTCCGGTGGCCTCGGTGCGGCTCGTCGAGGTCGCCGCGCTCGCGGCCAGCGAACGGGGAGCCCGCGGACTCGGATCGTCCGCGCGCTGAGCTCATGGGAGAGCCGCGAGTACGGGTCTCGGCGATTCTTCGCTGGCGCGGCCGAATTCTGCTTCTCCGGCACGTGAAAGCGAACGGGGAGGTCTGGCTTCTCCCCGGCGGCGGGGTGCGGAGCGGCGAGAGTCTCATTCGGGCCCTCCAGCGCGAGCTCGAGGAGGAGACGGGCCTGTTCCCGCCCGGCACGGACGTGCCGCTCGAGGGTCCCGTAGCGCTCGTCGACTCGATCGCTCCAGAACCGAGCGTTCCGAGGAAGCACGTCGTCCACGTGATCTTCGCCGCCGACGTGTCGGGCTCGCTCGAGGACGTCGCCTCCCAGGACACGGCTGTGCGTGGGCACCGGGCGTTTCGGCTTCAGGAGCTCGACTCCGTTTCGCTGCACCCTCCGATCGCGCGCTTCCTGCAACGCTGGCAGCCGGGCGATCCCGCGGTCTACCTCGGCGAGATGTGGGTTCCCTAGAGTCTCGCCGGGCTCTTGTCACGCTTTGTCACCGTTTCGGCTCAGTTGGTATCCCACCTGTGAGCATTTTCGCGTTATGCTCGCAGCGGGTGGTGGGCTGGGGTGCCCCTCCGGAATCTCGCTCTTAGCGGCGGCCGCCGCGAGACCGCGCGCGCTCGGCGGCGACGCGGAACGCCTCGCCCTCGAGCTCGTCGGGGAGCGGCGCCAAGACCGGGGGATCGCCCTCTCGCGAGTGGGCGAGGGCCTGCGCCAGGAGCCAATCGGCGAGCCAGGGGTTGCGCGGTAGCAGCGGTCCGTGGAGGTACGTGCCGATCGCCCGTCCGAGGCGGCAGCCTTCGAACCTCGACTCTCCGTCGTTTCCGAACCCGTGAATGACGCGTCCGAGGGGCTCCGCGCCGGAATCAAGCACGGTCCGCCCAGCATGGTTCTCGAAGCCCGCGAGCTGCCGACGAATCCCCGGCTCGAGCTCGCACTCCAAGAGGACGTCGCCGATCATCCGCGTCGAGCCCGCCATCGTCTCGTGTCCGAACAGTCCGACGCCTGGCATGGGCGCGCCGTCTCGTCCGCGGTATCCCCGTCCGAGCAGCTGGTAGCCACCGCAGACTGCGAGCAGCGCCGCGCCCTCGGCGACGGCCTCGCGGATCGCAGGGCCCTTCTCTGCCAGGTCGGGCGCGATCAGGGTCTGCTCGCGATCCTGGCCGCCGCCGACATAGAACAGGTCGTGCAGTCCCGGCTCGACGCGCTCACCGACCCCGATCGGCTCGACGACGAGCTGGTGTCCACGCAACGTCGCCCGCCGCGCGAGCACCGCGATATTTCCACGATCGGCGTAGATATTGAGGTACTCGGGGTAGAGGTGTCCCACTCTGATCATCATGTGGGGCCGTCCCAGTAGGGGCGCACAAAGCCGCGCTCAGTGAGGATTCCTCTCAGCGACAGCATCGCGGTGTAGGTCGGGAGGATGACGAGCTCGGTGCCCGCATCGACCAGACCGAGGCCGCGGTCGAGCGCCTGCTCGAGCGGAGGAATCACCTCCAGTCGATCTACGGGGAGCCCGCCGTAGACGAGACGGAGGCCGAGCTCGGCCGCACGCTCGCCCGTGGCCACGACGCGGCCGAGGTGAGGGAGAAGCGGCTCGAAGTCCACGTCCCAGATCCAGGAGACGTCCTGCCCGTCCGCGATCGCGTCGTTCAGAGCGATCACGAGCACGGGTGGCACCCCGGTCTCGAGCGTGCGCAACACTTCGTTGGCGCCGGCGGGATTCTTGATCAGGAGAACGACGATCGTCTTCGCGCCGGCGGGTATCCGCTCGAACCGCCCGAACGCGGCGCTGAAGTCCGCGAGCGCACGGGCGATCGCGACGGGGGTGACATCTAAGGAGAGCGCGAGCGCCGACGCCGCGACGGCGTTGTAGACGTTGTAGAGCCCCGGAAGCGCCAACTCCACCAAAGCGCTGCCCTGCGGCGTGTCCAGCCGAAAGCGCGAGCCTGTGAGTCCGACCAGCTCTATCTCGCGCGCCGCCACGTCGAGCGGGGGCCGCTCGTGCCCGCAGGCAGGGCAGCGGTAGTCGCCGAGATGTCCGACGTACGCGGCTGCGTAGTCGTAGGGGTGACCGCAGCGAACGCAGTACTTCGAGTCCGCCGCGTGCTGGAGCGAAGCGCGTGCGTGCCGGGAATCGTCGAGGCCGAATCTGAGAACTTGCTCACGGCCCTCCGCAAGCTCCGCGAGGATCGGGTCGTCGGCGTTGATCACGAGCATCGTCCAGCCGGGCAGACGCTCGACCGCGGCGCGCCAGCGCTCGGCGACGAGCTCGAGCTCTCCGTAGCGATCGAGCTGGTCGCGGAACAAGTTCGCCAGCGACACGACGCGTGGATGCGTGCGCCAGATCGCCTCGGGGAGCGCGCCCTCGTCCACCTCGAAGAGTCCGAGGTCGGCGCCGCGTCCCGACACGAGCGCAGATGCGAGCCCGGAGAGCAGATTGGCGCCTGCGCGATTCCACACGAGACGGTGCTCGCGGCCAAGGATCTCGGCGGCCATCGCGGTCGTCGTCGTCTTCCCGTTGGTCGCAGAGACGAGCGCGACGCCTGAGGACAAGCGAGCTGCGAGCGCGTCGATCGACGCGGGATCGAGCTTCCAGAGGAGCTTTCCAGGAAGCGTGGTGCCACCGCCGCGACCCGCGGCGCGAGACACCACCCCAACGGCCCGCGCGGCGATCGTCTCGAGCCCGAGCTTCACATCCATGGTCGGCGCCGAGGGTAGCCGAGTAGATGCCTGATCGGAGATTGACGCTAGCGTCTCCAGGGAGGGCTGGCTGCTCTGGACTACTTGCAGAATTTGCAGAACGCTCTAAGCTTCTTGCAGGTATGGCCCGTCCGCGCTCTCCTAAACGCGCGCAGCTCCGAATCGACGAAGCCGAGCTCGCCGCGTTTCGCGCCGGCTTGCGTCGGCGCTATACGAACGACGAGATTCTCGAGGAGCTGCGCGCCGCGGCTGTCCGGCTCGGCCGCTCTCCGACGATGCGCGAGTTCGCGGCAGACCCGGAGGCGCGCTTGCACCCACAGACCGTGATCGAGCACTTCGGCACCTGGAATGCGGCGAAGCGCGCCGCGGGGCTCTTCCCACGGCGGTTTCACACGCGCGTCGAGCTCTTGGAGCAGCTCCGGAGGCTCGGGGAGGAGCTCGGTCGAGCGCCGAGCGCACGCGACCTGGGCGAGCGCCGGCGGTCCTTGCCGTCCGTCTCCCTCTACGCCCACACCTTCGGGTCACTCGCCAATGCCCTGCGGGAGGCGGGCTTCGAGGTGCTCCAGGGAGAGGAGCGGCTCGAGCGGGCGATCGAGCAGGGCGCGGAGCTCGCGCAATCGCTCGGACGACTCCCCAAGATGGCCGACTGGGCGGCTGCGCGTCGCGCGAATCCCGCCTGGCTCTCCGAGTGGCAGGTCTACCGGCTGCTCGACGTCTCACGCGGCGCCTGGACAGCGTTCCAGTACCTCGTGCGCGAGCGGCTGCGAGAGGATGGGGTGGAGGTTTTTTCGGACGGGACCCTGGAGGTGTGATATGAGATTGGCGCTCAGCTACTCGCGAGGCTGGCGATCGGCGCGACGTTCCGCCGACGAACGAGGGCGAGGCGAGCCTCGCCCCTACGGGTCAAACGCCGCGACAAGCACCTAGCTAGGTCGCGGGGGCCGTCAGCACTGCCAGACGCTCGAGGCACGACACGCCCTCGTGCGGCGCGCGCACCGGGGGGAGGTAGCCCTCTTCGCAATAGCTTCGGTCAGGGCGGAAGCGACGTTCGCGAACGATCCGACCTCGAGCCACTTGGAGCAGCCTTCCTTCCCGAACCTCCGTGAGCTTCAGGCGCATTCGTAGAGCGGCTTCGACGATCGCAAGCGCACGTCGAGTCGACGCGAAGAAGAGGTCGGAGCCGGTGCGACCGACCCACAGCGGACGGGCGACGCCGCGTGCCAGGAAAAGGGTCGAGGGCTGGCGTTCGTCCAGCCAGGCCGCGGCCATCGCGCCCCGAAGCTCGCTGAGCGCGCGTGGAGCGTTGCGGCGCAGCTCCATCAGGGCGAAGATCGCCTCCGAGTCGACGGTCATCTCGCGCTCTTCGTGCTCGATGGCGTAGCGGGCGAAGAGCTCCTCGTCGTTCTCGATGATGCCGTT
>JACCTK010000422.1 GCA_013812465.1 Actinomycetota bacterium | reverse complement strand
GGCATCGCCGGCTACCGGCTCGTGCAGGTCAGACTGGCTGGCTAGGCGCAAGACCGGGATCCGCTCGCGCGGATCCCGGTCGCGCGAAATCCCTGAAGTCGTCCGCTTCGCAGCAGGAGCCGTCGTTCAAAGAAGCGCAAGGTGAGGACCAGAGGCGGCCGCTGTGCCGCCTCTGGTCATTCGCAAGGTGAGGACCAGAGGCGGCCGCTGTGCCGCCTCTGGTCATTTCTAAGCGTTTCGTACGGGTCTGTTAGCGGTCCGCAAGTAATCGCAGCCACGAGGTCGCGAATGCGTCTAAATCGGGAGACGCACGTAAGCAAACGGAGGGAGGGACGGCATGGTTCCTTTCGGCGATCGCGGAAGCCACAGGAGGGCTCGAGCGCCGCTCGCGGTGCTGGCGCTCGCGCTCGCATCGCTCACGCTGACCTCGGCAACGGGAGTTGCGGCGCCGGCGGCCCGGCCGAGCAACACCGCCGAGCCGGACATCCGCGGAACGGCGGAGCAGGGCAGGACGCTCTCGGCCTCACGAGGAAGGTGGACCGGAACAGGGTCGCTCTCGTACGCGTACCGCTGGGTGCGCTGTGGAGCGAACGGAGGACGGCCGGACGGAAGCGACTGCGGGTTCATCCTCGGCGCGACGCGCTCCCGCTACGAGGTGGCGGGCGCGGATGTCGGATCGCGCTTGCGCGTTCGCGTGACGGCGACGAACGCCGAAGGCGAGCAGACGGTCGCGTCGAATCCGACGGCGGTCGTCGTCGGGCCGCCGGTGAACACCTCCATCCCGCTCCTGAGCGGCACGGCGCTCGTGGGTTCGCTGGCAACGGTGCAGCCCGGGAGCTGGACCGGGCGCCAGCCGATCGTCTTCTCCTTTGCCTGGCTTCGCTGCAACAGCGCCGGCGGCGAGTGCGCGGCGATTGGAGCGTTGGGCAGGAGCTACCGGTTCGCGACGAGTGATGTCAACCACAAGATCCGCGTAAACGTCACCGCGCGAAACGCGCTCGGCTCGACCACCGCTTTGTCCAGTGAGTCGGCGGTCGTCGCGGTTCCGCTCCCTGCCGGCGCGATCCGGCTCGGAACGGGCGAGATCTCGATTCCCGCGACGAGCGTGCCGGCTGAGCAGCGGTTGATCGTGTCACGCGTCGCCTTCGCGCCCAACCCGGTGAGAACGCGCGCGCGGCCACTCACGGTTCGCGTGCGGGTTGTGGATACGAGGAGCTACGTCGTCCGCGATGCCCTGGTCTTCGTCCGCTCGACTCCGCGGGTGACGACGGGCGGCCGGCTGTTGACGGCGATGGACGGCTGGGTGACGTTCCGGCTGCAGCCTCTCGCAGCGTTCCCGCTCCGCAAACAGGGCAACGTTCAGTTCTTCGTCAAGGCCTACCGGTCGGGGGATCCGTCGCTCGGAGGTGTCGCGGGGTACCGCCTCGTCCAGGTGAAAACCACAGCCGGCGGCAGCTGACGCACGGTGACTGTCATCTAACCGTTGCACGCCGGTGGTCGTAGGGGCGAGGCATGCCTCGCCCCTACAGCCGGTCTCTGAGCTCCTCGAGCGGTGCCCAGCGCGGATCCACATTGCGCTCGGTGTGCTCGTGCGGCTCGGCGTTCAAATCCTTTCCGCACACGGGGCAGAGCCCTGCGCAATCGCGCCGGCAGAGGATCTGCTCGGGCAGAGCTAGGCCAATCGCGTCCCGTGCCCAGGCGCCGACCTCGAACCGGTCGTCGACGACGTAGTCGGAGCGAAGGACATCCGCGGGTGGCGCCGCTGGGTCGTAGAACTCCCTTGCCGTCGCGTCGACCTCGACCTCCGCGTACCCGAGGCAGCGCATGCACGGCCCCGCAAGCTTCGCGTGGAGCCGCAGGTCGAAAACCGTCGTGCTGGTCGCCTGCGTGATCTCGACGTCGACCGGAATCGTCTCGGGATGAGCTTCGTAGCGCTGCCCGCCGAGCAGGAACGGATCGAGCTCGACGTCGAGATGCTCGGTCCGCACCTCGCCCGGCCGGAGCCCGAGCCGCCGGAGATCGATCGAGCTCATTACCGGAGGGTAGCGCTGCGGGGAGCCGTGGAAGGCGAACGCAGGTGACAGTCACCGTCCCGGTGACAGTCACCATGCTGTATTAGGCGATTTGGTTGATTGCTAGCATTCGATCATGGAGGCTGATCGCTGGATGGGACTCGATCTCCGTCATCTGGTGGCGCTCAAGACGATCGCGAACGTGGGCTCGTTCGGCAAAGCCGCCGAGAGCCTCGGCTACACGCAGTCCGCGATCTCGCAGCAGATCGCGACTCTGGAGCGGATCGTCGGCCTCCGCCTCATCGAGCGGCCCGGTGGCCCCCGCCCCATCTCGCTGACCGAGGCCGGTCAGATCCTTCTGCGTCACGCCGAGGCGATCCACGCACGCTTGCTCGCGGCGAAGGCCGACATGCTGGCGCTCGAGGCCGGGGACAGCGGACGGCTCCGCGTTGGAACCTTTCAGAGCGTCGGCGCACGAGTCCTTCCGACGCTGCTGCGCCGCTTCACCGAGACGCGCCCCGGTGTCGAGATCGTTCTCCGCGAGTCGGTGAACGAGGAGGAGCTTCTGGAGATGGTCGAGCGGGGCGAGCTCGACGTCACGTTCTGGACGCTCCCCGTCGACACCGGTCCGTACGAGTGGACGGAGCTCCTCACCGACCCTTACGTGCTCGTGGTTCCAGCCGGGTCGCCGCTCGCGGCTCTGGAGCGCACGCCGACGCTGAAGGAGATCTCGCTCCAGCCGCTCGTCGGCTTCAGCTATTGCGCCGCGATGAACCGCGTGGAGTCGCAGCTCGCCTCGAGCGGACGCGTGCCGAACGTGGTGTTTCGCTCCGACAACAACGGCACCGTCCAGGGGCTCGTCGGCGCCGGAGTCGGTGTCAGCGTCTCGCCGCTTCTGACCGTCGACGAGGACGACCCGAATGTCGTCGTCATCGACCTGTTGGGCCGGATCCCGCCGAGGGTGATCGGGCTCGTGTGGCATCGGGACCGCCATCGCAGCCCGGCCGCTGAAGCATTCGTGGAAACGGCGCGCGCCGTGTGCGGCGAGCTCGCCGCCGAGCCGGCCGCGGCGTAGCGGCCGCGAAGCGGACGCCTTCTGGGATCTTCGCGCGACCGAAATTCGCATGAGCGGATTTCGGTCTTGCACCAGCCAGTACAGGCGAGGCTTGCCTCGCCCTCGGTCGACGGTGGAACATCGAGGGCGAGGCAAGCCTCGCCCTTACAGCTAAACGCGTTCCAGCTCTTCCGGCTCGAACGGCTCCGGGC
>JACCTK010000366.1 GCA_013812465.1 Actinomycetota bacterium | reverse complement strand
TGGAGACGCGCGGTTATCACACGACCCTCGTCGCGGGCTCGCTCGCGCGCGGAGAGGACTCCATGGCATTCCTGGCCGAGCGACTGGGCGTCACCGTCGTAAGCGTCGCCGAGCTCCAGCGCGAGGTCTCGGTGCTGCACGACGCACGCTCGGTTCATCGTGTTGCCGAGCTGATCAGGAGCGAGCGCCCGCACATCCTGCACACACATACGGCCAAGGCGGGCGCGATCGCCCGCGCCGCCGCTCTCCTCGCGGGCGACGCCCGGCCGCCCGTCGTCTTGCACACGTTCCACGGACATGTCCTCAAAGGGTACTTCGACGCAGGCCGCACGGCGCTCTTCCGCCACGTTGAACGCACGCTCGCGCGAGCGTGCGATGTACTCGTCGCGGTCAGCCCGGAGGTGCGAGACGAGCTCGTCGAACTCGGAGTCGCGCCCCGCGAGAAGTTCGTCGTGATCCGGCTCGGCATCCCGCTCGAGGAGCGTCTCGGCGACCCCACCGCCGACGCCGACTATCGACGCCTGTACGGGATTCCTCGGGATGCGTTCGTCGTCGGCTGGGTCGGGCGCATGACCGGGGTCAAGGACACGAGCGCCGTGGTGGAGATCGTGCGCGCGGTGCGTGAGCTGGGTGTGAACGCAGTCCTGTGCATGGTCGGGGACGGACCCGACCGCGAGCGTCTCGAGCGGCTCGCACACGAGCTCGGCATCGCGCGTCATTGCTACTTCGTCGGCTACCAGTCGGATGTCGCGGGGTACTACCGGCTGTTCGACGTGTTCCTGCTGCCATCGGTGAACGAGGGAACTCCCGTCAGCGCCATTGAGTCGCTCGCCTCGGGGACTCCGGTTGTGGCCAACCGGGTGGGAGGTGTGCCCGACGTGGTGCGCGACGGGATGGATGGGTTTCTGGTGGAGGCCGGAGACACCGATGCGGCGGCAGCGAGCCTCGCCAAGCTCGCGGCCGATCCCGAGCTGCGCGCGCGGCTCGGCGCGTCAGGCCGCGCGCGGGTTCTCGGGCGCTACTCGGTCGAAAGGCTCGTCGACGACGTCGACCGTTTGTATCGGTCGCTCTTGGCGGCGAAGGGAGTCGGCGCTTGAAAGCAGGGTGACAGCCACCCTGGAACCGGACCCGGTGACTGTCACCGCAGGTGACGGTCACTGAGCGTTACCGCCAGCCGCCAGTCGCCCCGCGATAGGTCCCGCGGAAGAGCGCCAGCGGCGTTCGCAGCAGGATCTCGAGATCGACCCGCGGCGAGCGGTGGTCGACATACCAAACGTCGAGGTCGATGCGCTCCGCCCACGGAAGCGAGGCACGACCCTGCACTTGCGCCCAGCCGGTCAGCCCCGGTCTGACCTCCAGGCGTCGCCACTGGCGCTCGTCGTACTGCTCGACCTGGTAGCGGAGCGTCGGCCGCGGGCCGATGACGCTCATGTCGCCGCGGAGGATGTTCCAGAGCTGCGGCAGCTCGTCGATCGACGTACGCCGGAGGATACGGCCGACGCGGGTAATTCTTGTGTCGCCCCGATCGACCGCGTAACCGGCACCGAGACTTTCCGCCCCGACGACCATCGAGCGGAGCTTCAGCACCTCGAAGTCCTCGCCGTTTCTTCCCACGCGCGTCTGGCGATACAAGATCGGCCCTCCGCTCTCGAGCTTCGTGGCGAGGGCGGCGAGACCGAGGATCGGGCTCGTGAGCGCAAGCCCTGCGCCCGCCACGAAGACGTCGACCGCGCGGTTCACCTCGTCCCCTTCGCCTTGTCCCACGTCTGCGGCGTGCCGGAGCGCAGGTAGCGCACGAGGCCGGCGGCGGTCGCCTTCGTGACCACGTAGTAGTAGTAGGCGAGACGGGCTCCCGGAATCCGCGCCCGGGCTCTCCCCGCAGCCGCCAGCCCGAGCCCGCCGAGTTGGAGAGCCAGGAAGAGCCGGTAGAAGGGCGAGCGTCGGAGCAGAGCCAGGTTCGAGGCGAGCAGTCCTATGTGCAGAAGGCCGCTCGAGTAACGGAGCACTCGGTGGGAGACGAGCTCCGCCATGTACAGCGGCCGTGTCGGGCGAAACATCCTTCCCGTGATGAGGTGCCCCCAGGAGCGTGCGTTCATGCGGACTTTGCGACCGTATTCGTCTTCCGGCTCGCTGGCCGGTTTTTCGACGGCAATCGCCTCGGGGTCGTAGATCGCCCGCCGGCCCGCCTGCTCCATCAGGTAAGGAAACCCGAAGTCGTGGCCGAACTTGGGATTGTCTTCGACATAGGCCTCGCGGCGCACCGCGTAGATCGCGCCGTTGCCGGCGGTGATCGAGCTCGCTTTCGACTCCTGCTCGCGCACCCAGACCTCGTAGCGCCAGTAGAGGCCCTCGAGGTTGGCGCCTTCCGGACTCTCGAGTCGAAGCTGCCCACAGACGTAGCCGACCTCGGGGTCCGCGAGATTGCGCACGAGCTTGCGGAGCGCGTCGGGCCTCCATTCCGTGTTGGCATCGGTGAACGCGAGCACATCGCTCTCAGTCGCGCGGACCGAGCGGTGCTGCGCGGCGACCTTTCCCTCGCGCGGGCAGCGGAGGAGTCTCACCCGCGGCTCGCTCACGGAGACGTTCTCGACGATCGCGTCCGTGCGGTCGGTCGAGCCGTCCGAGGCGACGACGATCTCGAGGCTCTCCGGTGGATAGTCGACCTCGAGCAGGTTCTCGAGGCGGCGGCCGATCACATCCTCCTCGTCGTGGGCGGAGACGACGAGCGTGACGGACGGGGTCACGTTCTCCCGTCTCACCGGCCGGGGACGGACGCGTGCAAGGACGCCCATCGCTGCGGGGTAGCCGGCGTGCGTCCAGGCGAGAGCGCCCAGTGATCCCCAGAAGAGCGCCTTGGCGATCACGCGGCGAGCAGCTCTCGAACGAGCGCGCGATAGCGCTCCATGGCCACGACACGATCCGCCTCCTCCTCAACGTAGTCGCGCCCCCTGCGCCCCATCTCCGCAAGGTCATACTCGCCATCGGCCGCCGAGCGGATCGTGCGCGCGAGAAGCTCGGGCCTGCCCGGGGGGATGACGACCCCACAGCCGACCTCACGCACGAGGCGCGCGGTCTCGCTCTCGTCCTCCGCCGCTGCGATCACCGGCCTGCCCGCGGAGAGGATCCCGTACAGGCGGCTCGGAACGACATAGCCGGCGAGGCCCTTTGCGAGACCGACGACGTGAATGTCAGCGCTCGAAAGCGAGAGCGGCAGACGTTCGCGCTTCTGGTAGGGGAGGAAACGCACCGTGTCGTCGACCTCGAGTGTGTCGGCGAGAGCGACCATCTCCGCATGACGCGCGCCGAAGCCGGCGATCACGATCCGGAGGTCGTCCCGGTCGCGAAGAAACGTGGCAGCGCGGACGAGGCTGTCC
>JACCTK010000362.1 GCA_013812465.1 Actinomycetota bacterium | reverse complement strand
CGGGCACGAGGTCGACGGATCCCGGCACGTTCGCGATGACGACCGTCTCGTCCACCTGGGGAACGAGCGCGGGGAGCGAGCTTCCGAGCTCGGCCGCGTGCGCATGCGAGACCACGACTGCGGAGACCTTCATTCGCCGAGTATCTCCCGGTAGACGGCGAGCGTCCGCTCCGCCGTGGCATGCCAGCTGAACGCGCGAGCACGCTCGAGCCCCGCGGCGGAGAGCCGCTCGCGGTCTCGAAGCGCTTCCCGAATCCCGTCCGCGAGCCCGCCCTCGTCGACGAAGACCGCCGCATCGGCTGCGACCTCCAACAGGGCTGGCTCGCGAAGAGCCACGACCGGCGTCCCCGACGCCATCGCCTCGAGCACCGGCAGCCCGAAGCCCTCAAAGCGTGAAGCTTGCACGAGGCAGGCGGCGCCGCGGTAGAGCTCGGCGAGCCGCTCGATCTCGACGTGACCCTCGAGGCGTGCGCCGCCATGGCGAAGGCGCTCGGCAAGCGCAGCATCCTTCGCGGGTCCGACGACGACGAGCGAAAGACCGGCCGCCGTCGCGGCCTCCAGCGCCGCGAGCTGGTTCTTCCTCGTCTGGATGGCCCCCACCGCGAGGACGTACGTGCCTTGTGACACTGTGTCACTTGGCGAAGGGTGGAACGCAGGATCGACGCCGTTCGGGGTGATCACGACCCGGTCCGGAGCGACGCCATAGAGCTGGACGAGGTCCTGCTTCGTGCGTTCGGAGACCGTCAGAACGCGCGCTGCTCTTCGCACCGCCCGCGGGACGACTCGCCGAAATACGACGCGGTCCCTCAGGCCGAAGAGCTCGGGCTGCCGCTCGAACGAGAGGTCGTGGACGGTGACGACGCCCGGGCACGGCAGCCGAAGCGGGAGCGCGTATTGCGTGTGGACGAGATCTGCGCGCAACCGGCGGAGCAGGCGAGGGAGCGTGATCGCCATCCGCACGAGCTGCGAACGAGCGCGCAGCTCGACCGGCTCCACGCCTGCCGGTACGAGATCCAGTCGGCGGGTGATGGCGGCAAGGCGGATCCCCGCGGACGGAGCGAGTGTCGCGAGCTCGCGGAGAAGGTTCCGCAAATAGGTCTCGTCGCCCGTCCGCTCGCGACCGAGAGCGTCGGCGTCGATCGCGACGAGCTTCACACGAGCTCCTTCCAGAGCGCCTCCACTCGGTCGGCGGCGCCCTCCCAGGTGAACTCATTCGCGCGCGCGAGTCCGAGCGGAACGAGCTCCGCTCGCTGCGTCTCGGCCTCGGCGATGCCGTCCGCGATCGAGGCGATGTCGTGTGGATCGACGAGGACGGCCGCGCCGCCCGCGACCTCCTCCATCGCGGTCCCACGTGAAGTCACAACAGGCGTCCCTGACGCCATCGCCTCCAGCACCGGCAGCCCGAAGCCCTCGTACAACGACGGATAGAGGACGCAACGGGCGCCGCGGTAGAGCTCGGCGAGCTCGACATCGGGGATCTCGCCGACCCAGCCCGCGACCTCCACACCGCCCCAGCCGCGTGCGCCGACGACGCGGAGCTCGACGCCTGCCAGCTGCGCCGCTTGCAGCACCCGCTCGAGGTTCTTTCTCGGCTCGAGCGTCGCGACGGCGAGCACGTACGAGCCCTCGGCGGCGGGGCCGTCGGACGTGAAAAGTGGATCGACGCCGTTCGGAACGACGCGGATTCGCTCTTCGGGAACGTCGGCGAGCGTCGCGACCTCTCGCTTGGTGAACTCGGACACCGCGACGACGGCATCCGCTGCCCGTAGCACCCTTCGCAGCCCCGCCTTCCCGTACAGGCCATGCCAGCGCGGGAACGCCTCCGGGTTGCGGAGGATCGCCAGATCGTGAACGGTGACCACCGTCGGGACGCGCGGTCGCAGCGGGCCGCGAAAGGTCGTGCAGTGCATGACGTCCAGCCCCTTTGCGCGGCTGGCGAGCGCGAGCGGATACCAGAGCGCGTCTCGAACGACGCTTGACGCGCGACCCGGCCCACCGATGGAGAGGAGCTCGAGCTCGAGTCCCGGGCGGTCGCGGAGAGCGTTGAGCAGTCCTCGAACGACCCGCGCCGTCCCTGCGCGCGTCTGCACGAGCGGCGACGTGTCCACGCCGACTCTCACGCGTCGTCCTCGAGCCGCCGCGCCACGACCCTGAGCGCATCGACCGGCTCCGGGTACTCGAGGAGCTCCTCGGCCTGCGCCTCCGAGCACCAGCGGTACTCGACGTGCTCCTCGTTCAGCACCGGCTCCCAGTCCGGCTCGACCTCGACCGAGTAGGGATGGAGAGTGACCCAGGCGTCTTCACGCTCGGCCGGCCGGTAACCGAGCTCGAGCGGGACCGGCGAGAACCGAACGGGCTGCTCGAGTCCCGTCTCCTCCCCGAGCTCCCGCAACGCCGCCGCGTCGGGCGCCTCCCCCTCCTCGATTCCTCCCGCGACCACGTGCCAGTAGCCGTGGCTCTCCGGCGAGCGGAGCAGGACGAGAAAGCTAGGGCCGGGCCGATAGACGACGAGCAGGACCTCCTCGCGTGCTCTCATCGCCTTTCTGCCGCCTCGTATCCGCGCAAGATGGTCTCGCCGGCCGCGCGCCAAGTGAACCGGGCGGCGTGCTGACGGCCGGCGACAACGAGGCGCTTCCGCTCTGCGATCGCTTGCTCGATGGCTGCCGCGACCGCGGCCGGGTCGTCCGGATTCGCACGCATGGCCGCTTCACCGCTCGCCTCGTCGAGCGAGGGGTGAGAGGACACGACAACCGGGCACCCACATGCCATCGCCTCGAGAACAGGGATCCCGAAGCCCTCGAAGCGCGACGGGTAGACCGCGACGGCCGCGCCGCGGTAGAGCCGCGCTAGCTCGTCGTCGGAGACGAAGCCGAGCCTGCGAACCTTGTCCGAGTCGAGCTCGGGCTGGTCGCCCCACCCTTCGCCGCCGGCGACTGCGAGCAGGAGGTCACCCCCGAGGAGCCGGTGCGCCTCGACAAGAGTCTGGAGGTTCTTCCGCGGCTCGAGCGTCGCCACCGTGAGGACGTAAGGCCCCCCGAGATCGGCCACGGGGCCATCCGGGCGAAACTCGTCCCGCGCCGCCGGGTGCGCCACGTGGACGCGATCGGCGGAAACGCCAAGGGTCGCGATCACGTCGTCACCCGTGAAGCGGGAGTTCACGAACACGACGTCACACGTCCTCGCTGCGTTTCGGTACTTGCGGCCGTGCATCGAGCGGGTGCGGGGGGTCGCCCACTCGGGATGGTGAAGCGGGACGAGATCGTGGATCGTCGTCGCCCGCACGCCCGCGCGCTGCGCTGGGAACATCCAGTCCGAGAAGTGCAGCACGTCGAAGGATCCGAGAATCCGTTCGGCGGCGGGGCGCCCGGCCATGCTCCAAGCCGTGCGCAGCGCGTGTGAGAACGGCAGGCGCCAGGTGTGGAGCTCGACGTCGATCTCGGTGAGCGCCGCGCGGATCCGTTCCGGGCCACGGAGACTCGTCGGCGCGAAGGCGACGATCTCGTGCTCCTTGCCGGCGGCTTCGACGAGCCCACCGAGCGAGCCGCGGATGTAGTTTCCGATCCCGAGCGGCGGATGGGAGAGCGGCGATACGTCGAAAGCGATCCTCACGACGCGGGGCGGTAGTCGAACACGTTGAAGTGCGCGCCGAGCTCGCGGCGGTCGGTGCTACCCGGAAGCACCTCGGCGGGGACGGCAGTGGGGTCGACCCAGAACGACACGATGCACGTATCCTGTGCCTGCTCGAGCGGCACCCGGAGCTTCGCCTGCTTGTTGGGTGCGAGCCGCACGCGAGCGACACGCCGGCCACCGACCGAGGCATGCACCGTCTGAGGCGCCTCGAACAGCGACGGGTCGCTCGACAACGACACGACCAGCTCCCCGCCGCGACAGCGACGCCGCTTCCAGGTCACGGTCTCGCCGGACCAGGAGTCGTTCGGAAAGAGACCCCTGACCGACGTGGTCGAGATGACATCGCCGCCGATCCGCCAGAGCGTCGTGCCCAAGGGATCGTCCCGAGCGACGACCTCGCCGTCCGGGGTGACCGACCCGTCCGTGAGGAGATACTCGACCACGAGCGGCTCGCCGCCCGGAACGCGCACACGGCCGTCGCGAGGGTCGACGCGCACCTGGGTCTCTCCCACGCCGCCCGGCGTCGGCTGGCGCAGGAAGAAAATCGGCCCGACCGTGCGATTGAAGAACTCGTTCTGGTTGACCGTGAACCGATCCGAACGCCCTGTCCAGAGGACGGCAACCCGGGCCTCGCCAGGAAGCGCCGCGTCGATCCAGTCGCGCGGGACGCCGCGGATGCCCTGGAAGATGGCGCCCGCGGAAGCCTGCTTCACCCCGTGCTCGCCGGCCCAGATCGGGTAGAAGACCGCGGCGTAGTAGGCGAGAACAACCAGCGGCAGCGCGAGCGCGTACCGACGCGGAAGCAGAACGAACAGCACCGCGAGCACGAGCGCGAGTCCGAACGCCAGCTCCGCGACCCACTCGAGCCCCACGTGATCCTGCACCGACCACCAAGGCAAGAGCATGAGTGTGTCCGATAGCGCCGGCGTGTCGATAAAGCGCTCGAAGGGAATCAGGAGAACCAGAGCCGCGGAAACCGCCGCGGCGGACAGCGCGAGGACTCGAGGTCGCGGCGCGGCGCGGTCGACCCACGCGAGCAGGAGGACGAGAAAGAGCGGCACGACGACGAAGAGATTCCGCTCCTGGATGCGCTGCGCGAACACAGAGGCGAACGCGGAAACGACCAGCACGAGCCAGAACGTCATCGCGAGCGCGGTCGCGAGCAGGGCTTGCAGCGGCCGGTCGAGCGAGCGGGCGCGTCCCACGAGCACGATCGTCGCCGCGACCGGGACGACCCCGAGATAGAGATCCAGCTCGGCGACGTGGTACAGCGCGTACCGAAGCAGCTCACCCAGCTCATAGTCGGACTCGCCGACGATGCTGTACGCGCCGAGGAGATCCGAGAGCGACCTGCCGCGCACAAGCTGAGCGACAAGAACGAGCGCTCCCCCGCCGAGCACGACTCCGTAGAGCCACCGGAACGGCCACAGCGCGACGCGCAGCCCCTCGCCACGGAACACGACGAGAAGCAGCGGCGCGGTCAAGAGCGCAGGGACGAGGACCACGGCCTGCACGCGCGTGGCCGCCGCGACACCGACCGCGATCAAGAGGGCGACCTGGCGGGCAGCCGTCGGCCGCTCGAGCACGAGGGTGAGCAGCAGCGCACAGACGAGGAACACGGGATAGAACGCGTTCTCCGTCATCACCGACCCGGTGTAGACGAGCGAGGGAAGCGAGACGGCCAGCACCGCCGCGAGCAGCGAGAGCCCCTTGCCGACGACGCGACGCGCGAGCAGATACGCGGGGATCGCGGCAAGGGACATCACGAGCGCGTTCAGCGTCTTGACCGCGGCGTAGGCATCGGTCAGCCCCTCGAAGACGGCGTAGGCAGGGCTGATGAGCGCCGGGTAGACGATGCCGTAGCCGGGGGACGAGACATCGCGCACAAGCAGCTCTCGGCTATCCGCGAGGCTGCGACCGAGCTCGGAGTAGATGAGCTCGTCGACCATGATGAAAGGGCCGAGCATGCCTCGCGCGAGCCAGGCGCGGACCGCAAACGAGCCGGCGACGATCGCGACCAGCCATGCCCACGCCGGAATCCTCCGAACCGCGCTAGCGACCAAGCTCGACCTCGGCGAGACGCCTGGCGATCTCCCCCGCTTCCGCGTCCTCCGGAGAGATCCCGACATCCGCCGCGGCCTGACTCACCTCCCGCAGAACCGCGTCACCCACCGCCGCTCCGCCCGCGGCCTCCTCGAGGGCGGCGACATAGAGCTCCGCGACACGTGCGAGATCGTGCTGCTCGTGCGCCAGCCGCCTCGCGGCAGCGCCCATCTGCGCGCGCACGTCCTCTCGTTCCACCAAGAGCTCGAGCGCCGCGGTCAAGGTCTCGACCTCGTGCGCATCGACGGGGATCTTGAGAGCAGCATCGTCCGGGAGCTCGGAGAACCACCCCACGTCGCTCACGACGAGCGGCTTGCCGAGCGAGAGCGAGCGAATCGCCACGCCCGAGGTCTCGCCCATCGTCGGATGACGCAGGCTCACCGAGACGTCGACACCCGCCATCAGCTCCCAGAGCCTCCGCTCGTCCACCCAGCCCTCGCGCACGAGCCCCTCGTCGTCGAGGCCGAGCCGCTGGAGCCTGCGGTCGAGATCGAATCCGGGCGACGTCGGACCGACGAGGAGCAGCACCGCCTCGGGATTGCCGTCCCGCAAGTCGGCGAACGCGCGCAGGAGCTCAGGGACTCGTTTGCTCGCGTTGACGACTCCGAAGCAGCCGACGACCGGCCCGGAAGCAACGCGCTCTGGCGCGACCGCGGGCACGGGCCAAGCCGGATGCGGAACCACCCACATCGGCCCCGCGTATCCGGCCGCACGGACGAGCCCTTGCACGGCACGCGAGTGGACAATTAGCCCGGTCGCGTGCTCGAGCACGAACCAGGCGAGCGGGAAGTCTTCCGGCCTCGACTCCCAGAGCGGCGCGATGCGCTTG
>JACCTK010000349.1 GCA_013812465.1 Actinomycetota bacterium | reverse complement strand
GGACGAGATCGGCGGCTGGGACGCTGGCTTCCGTCACTACTGCGAGGACATCGATCTGTGCTACCGGGCGATGCAGGCCGGCTGGGAGCGTTGGCAGCTCCCCGACGCAGTGGTCACGCACGACTACGCCGCCGTGATCGACCGCAGCTTCCTCTCCCGGCACACGCTCTGGCATGCGCGCGGAATGACCCGCTTCGTACGCAAGCATCCGGAGCGACTGCTCGCGCTGTGAAGTACTCGAGCCAGGCGGAGAACTGGACGGAGCGCGCCTATGCCGATGCGGCGACGTACCTGGCGCACCGGGCGGATCTCGTCGTCGCGCTTGGGCCAGAGCTCGTCCCTGGCGACGAGGTGCTCGATCTCGCGTGCGGCGACGGCGGACTGGGCGAGCTCCTCGTTGCGCGCGGCCTCCGCTACCGCGGGGTCGACTCGACACCGGAGATGGTCGAGGCCGCGAGCGGCCGGCTTGGCGACAGCGCTCCCGTCGAGCGCGGCGACCTGAACGAGCACGTGCCGCCCGCGCCAGTCGCAGCGACGACCGTGTTCCGGGCGATCTACTACGCGCCAGACCGTCGCGCGTTCTTCCAGCACGTCGCCGCCTTCACCGAGAAGAAGGTCGTCTTCGACCTGAACCCGCGTCAGTACCGCCTCGACGACGTGCGGGCCGACCTCCGTGCAGCCGGATTCGAGCACATCGAGCTGCGCCCGTTCTTCATGCCTCAGACCGTCGCGTTACCCACGCCTGCAGCCGCGCTCGCCCAAGCGCTCGAGCGCAGCGGCCCATTCGCACGACTGGCCCTCCGCTTCCGCTTCACCTACCTCGTCGCCGCTTCGCGCTAGCCGCCGAGGAGCGGCCGGAACCCCGCTTCGAACACCGCCCCCAGCTCCCGGGTGTCGCTCCGGTTGACATCGAGCTCGTGTGGGGCGAAGGTCGGCTCGATCTTCACCTCGATCCGCCACGGAACCGGCGGCGGCGCGAAGCTGAAGCCGATCGCCTCACACGCGTGGACGATCCCGGTCTTCGTCTGGGTGACCTCGGCGATCGCGGGCTGCTGGTCCTCCCCGATCCCGACCGGGCCGATGCGAACCGTCGCCTTGCCCGGCTTGTCGTGGGGGCACCAGCGCTCGCGCGAGAGCTTGACGTACGCCAAGCCGATCCCGTCGCTCGACACGTCGTAGCGGGTGTACGCGGCCATGTCGCCCATCCACCCGTCGATGTACAGGCCCGTCGTGCCCGAAGCGAGCTTCAACGGCCCTCCGTCCAGGTCGTAGAGAATCGCGCCGTTTCGCTGCTCGACGACCCGCGCCTGCAGCTCGACCCCGTTCAAGGTGAGCGCGTACTCCGTCCCGGGAGCGGGCGTGAGCGTCCCGTCCACCGCCGCCAGATCTGGAGTGAGAATCGCTCCGGGCGGTGGCGCCGTTCCGTCGAGGCTCCATACCTTCGTCACCGAGGTGTTGAAGAACTCGGTCAGCCAGACTCCTGTCGGATCGGTGATCTTCTGCCCTAAGACGACGACCGATTCACCGTTCGTCGCCTGATCGACCCAGTCATATGGCGCGGGCAGGTTCTGCGCGATCCGCTCCGAGAAGATGCGCTCCCCTTCGGCTGCGTAGACCTCCGTCGTCAGTGTCCACGAGAGGACGGCGACGGTGGCGGCTCCCGCAACCGCGGCGAAGGCGAGCGACCCGCGGCGGAGGAAGCGAAGGGCGACGACGAATGCGATGGAGACGAGGCAGGCGCCGAGAAGGGCATTCTCGATCCTACCTTCGGGCCAGCCCAGCTCGCGGTTCGCAAACGCGGCGATGGAGAGGCCATGCGCCTCGTAGTACGGATACTGGTCGAGCCGCAGCGGCACGCCGGCGACGACGTAGAGAGCCAACAGGGCGGCAACGGCGATCGCCCATCCACGACCGACGCCGCGCGAGAGCGCGAGCGCCGTCGAGGCGAACAGGATCGGGTAGAGGTAGATGAGGTTTCGCTCCACCACGAGCGTCGAGAACACCGTCGAGATGTAGGCGCCCTTGATGCCCGCGTAGCCGACGAAGACCACCAGCGCGGCGACGCTCGTGACTACGAATCCGCGCGTCTCCGGGTCACGTGGCTCGTCCTTCGGCCGGGCGAGGGCGGCGATCCCGGCGATCACGGGAAGAACTCCGATCCCGATCGCGAGCGCTCCCGCCGACCAGGTGGCGTGCTCGAGGATGCGGTCGCGGAAGAAGCCCGTCGTCTCGCGCCAGCTCTCCGAGAGATGTCCCATCAGGGCCGAGAAGCCGACGGCGATCCCGAGGAGCAGCGCGATCGCGCCGATCCAGTCCCAGCGCGTCCACGTCACGCGCCACGCGCGCACCCGCTCGGACTGCCACCCGAGCCAGAGCAGGCCGAGCATGAGGACCGCGAAGAGAATGGAAAGCTGCGTCCGGGTCAGCATGGCGGTCGCCGAGGCGAGCACGGCGACGCCGAGCCGCATCCACGTGAAGTGGACCAGCACGCGCGCGATCAGCCAGAGCGCCGTCGTGGCGAGCGGATACGCCAGCGGCTCCTCGACGAGGATCGGCGAATACGCGAACGCCGGGACGATCGTCGCTCCGGCGGCGGCGGCCAGCGCGTACCAGGGTGGCACAACGAGGCGGGCGAGCGCATAGGCGGGAAACAGCGTCGCGGTCATCGCGAGCACGAGCAGGAGCTTCGCGGCCGCGTATGAGGTCGAGATCGAGCCGAGCCACCAGACGGGAGCGAGGAAGTACGCGACCAGGGTCGCGAGCCCGTACGGATCCCCGCGCCGTGCCGCCTCTCCCGTCTCGGCGATCGAGCGCGAGAGCTGAGAAAGCTCGATCTCGTCCGTGTAGATCGTCGGAACCGGATGCCGCGACGCCTGCCACGCGTAGAGCGCCGCCAGCCCGAAGTAGAGAGTCAGCAACGGGATCGCCGCCTGCAGGCGGTCGAGCAGGACAGGCCGGCGCTGGCTCACGGGAGCGTCGCCTCGACCCGCTCAGGCACGGAGAACTCGGTCACGCGGCGAACGATCCGGCAGGGAATCCCAGCCTCCTCTGCTGCCCGGACGACGGAGTCGAGTCGCTCCTGCGGCGCGCCCGGGATCGTGACGAGCACCTCCTCGGCTCGAGCTCCCGCTATCGCTCGCGACGCCTCGTCGAGCGCCCCCACCACGCTGATGCCGAGGATCCGGCGACGGCGTACCCGCGGGTTGTCGTCCAGGAAGCCGACCACGCGCGCCTCGTGCGTGTCGCGCAGCTCGCGCGCCAGACCTCTCCCCGCGTGTCCGGCTCCCACTACCAGAACTCTGGGCCGGTGCTGTCCTCGCGCGCGAGCCTCGGGCAGCAGCCGCAATGTCAGCCGCGAGGCGCCCACGAGCAGCGTGCACAGCACGGCGTCGACGACCAAGACCTCGAGAGCCGGGAACGGCCCGATATCTCGTATGGCGACGAGCACGAGATACGCGACGACAGCCGAGCCCAGGCACCCGGCGGCGATCGGCACGACGTCACGCGCGGTCGCGAAGCGCCAGATGCGCCGATAGACGCCGAGCGCGACGAAGAAGACGTACCTCGTTGCGAGCAGGATCGGAAGCGCGGCGAGGAAGACCGAGCGCTCGAACACGGTTCCGAGCCCGCCGACCACGAGCACGTAGGCGGCGAGGAACGTGGCGCAGATGACGACGAAGTCGACGACGACCTCGACGAGGCGGCGCGGCTCGAACACGAGCGCCTGCCACAGCGGAACCGCTGCCGTCGCCTCGCCTCTTCTCGAACGCTCCTCGAGGTCGCTCAGGAAGCTGCCGAACTGCACGAGCAGCACGAATGTGAGCAAGACGCCGAACGCGGTCAGGCGACTGTTGTCGAGCACGTTGTAGGCAAGCGCGGTCGCGCCGATCGCGGCGGCGACGAGGGCCAGCAGGAGGACGGCGTTCGCCTCGGAGAGCCCGTAGTAGACGAGGCGATGAGACGTGTGGTCGCGGCCTCCCTGGCTCACGGGCCGGCGTTGCGCGAGCCGGACAAGGGTGACAAGCGTCGTGTCCAAGATGGGGATCGCGAGGATCAGCAGAGGAAGGAGCACCGTCGCGACAGTCGTTCCCGCGACGGTCCAGCTCGAGGCCAGCGCGAACGACGCGAGCGCGAAGCCGAGAACCTGACTGCCTGAATCCCCCATGAACACCGTCGCGGCGCGTCCGGGTCGCAGATTGAAGGGAAGAAAGCCGACGCAGGCCAGCCCGAGCGCGAGAGAGAGCACGAGCACGGTCTCGCTAGCGTGCTCCGTGAGCGCGTCGATCGCGAAGTACGTGCAGGCGATCACGGCGAGCGTCGCCGCGAGCCCGTCCATGTTGTCGAGCAGGTTGAAGGCGTTGGTGATCCCGACCAGCCAGAGGATTCCGATGCCCCACGCGAGGACGTCGTTCTCGACGATCTCCACGTGCAGGCCGCTCGCGAGCGCGATCACGGCCGCGCCGATCTGGACGGCGAGCTTGGCCAGGGGGCTCAGGTGGCGGAGATCGTCGAGAAGCCCGACGGCGAAGAGCAGCGCGGCGCCGACGAGAATCCCGCCCAGCTCGCCGCTCCACTCGACTGCGCCTACTGCGAGCGCGACACCGACCCCGGCGGCAAAGCCCGCGAAGATGCCGACGCCGCCGAACGTAGGCGTCGCGCGTTCGTGCCAACGCTCACCGCTCGGGTGAGCGACGAGGCGCCCGCCGAGCGGCGTCCGCAGGAGGGCCCAGAGAACCGCGGCGGTGACAGGGAACGCGGCGACCGCGACGATCGCATCCACAGCCTGGAAAGGGTAGTCGAGCACCCTGTCGCCCTACACTCCTCCTCCATAACCGTTTACGCCGACGTAATCCGCTACCGCGAGCTCTTCGGGAGCCTCTTTCGCCGCGATCTCCGCGCGAAGTACCGGGGCTCGGTGCTCGGGCTCGTCTGGTCGCTTCTACATCCGCTCGTTCTCATGGCGGTCTATCTGCTCGTGTTTTCGCTCCTCTGGCGCGTCGCCGAGGTCGGGAGCGGCGACTACTGGCTGTTTCTGCTCTGCGGCCTACCGGCTTGGGTGTTCTTCGCCACGGCCGCGCAGGCGTCGTCGCGCAGCCTGCTCGAGAACGCGAACCTCATCCGCAAGGTGCGCTTTCCGCGCCAGCTCGTGCCGCTCTCGATCGTGGCGACCCACCTCGTCGGCTTCGCGGTGATGCTCGTCGTCGTCGTCGTCCTGAGCCTGCTTCGGATCCCCGAGGCGCGCGACACCGTGTGGCTCGCGTTCCCGCTGGGAGCTCTGTTCGCGTGCATGGTCGCCGGGGTCGCGCTCGCGATCGCGTCGCTGAACGCGCTCTTCCGGGATGTAGAGCATCTCCTCACCGCGCTGCTCTTGCCGTGGTTCTTCTTGACGCCGATTCTGTACAGCCTCGACCAGCTCCCCGGCGTGGCCGACTACCCGGCGGCCGAGTTCGCGATCCACTGGGTGAACTTCCTCACCCCGCCGATCGAGGCGATGCGGGACGTGCTCTTCTTCGGCGAGCTTCCGCGGCTCTCGGAGACGATCTATGTCGCCGTGGCCGCGGTCGTTGCGCTGGGAGCGGGATCCTTCGTCTTCAGCCGCTCGGACGACCGGATCGCCGTCGAAGTCTGACCACTGCTCGACCTTCGAAAAGAGTGTCCGGGCCGGAGAAGGACGGCAGACCCTCGTGGGTCTCCGGCTCGAGGCCGGCGAGGAGCGAGGGGAGGAGGAGTGGCTCTCCGAAGCGCGGATTGCGGCCTCCGCCGGGTGCCCAGGGAGCGAACTGGCGTCGCTCACTGCGTGAGACCTCGAGCGCCGGACCGACCGCGGAGAAACCCTCCTGGTGCGCGTCGAGCAGCAAGCGCGACCAGTCTGGCGCGGGCGCGGCTCCCGAAACGAGGTGCGCGAACGCGACGGCGTCCTCCGCCACGAGCGGCTCCTCCTGGGCGGCCAGACCCGCATCCGTCTCCGCGTCCGCCGAACCGTGGAGTACGACCTGGAGTCGGCGTTCCGCGATCCGCGGCCTCACCTCGACCGGGATGTCGAGCGGCATCGATCCCACCTCCTCGAACCAGAAGCGGTGCTCCTCGACGAGATCAAACGCGAGGCGGTAGCTCCCCTGCGGGCGCGGCGCGACGATCGTCACGTCGAGCTCCACCTCCTTGCCTGGCTCGACGACGCGGGGCAGCGGCGCCCGCACGCCGTCCCACACGATTGGGTTCCCGAGCGGATCGAGCCAGTGGTATGCGAGCTGGATCCCCTCCTGGTCGCGCGAGCGCCACGCGGCCGATCCCGCGTTCTTGAGTCGCACGCGCGCTCGTCCCTCGACACCTGCACGCGCGTCCTCGAGCTCGTAGGCCAGCCAGCGGACGGCGAGCGGCCCCACGGGCACGGCGTGCTCGCCGACTCGTTCCATCCCTAGATGATTGATCGGGAATTGACGCGCAGCCGGGGGCGGTCACGACCAAGCCGGGCGACGCACTCACTCGTCGTGCAGGCTGGTAAGCCTGGACGGCGAAGGAGGGTGGCGATCCGGCGCCGTGTCGTGGCCGTCATCCGGCCCGCCGTGAGTTCCCGATCAAGCATCTAGGGCTACTCTAGATCGCACGATGAACCCAGGCGAGATCTGCGTCGAAGGCGTCTCGCGGCGGTTCCGCATCCACGCGCGAGACGCCCGCAGGCTCAAGGATCTCTTCGTCCAGCGAGGTCAGACGAAGGCGACCGACGTGTGGGCGCTTCGCGATGTCTCGCTCGATGTCGGCCGCGGCGAGGCCGTTGGCTTGATCGGCCGGAACGGGTCGGGCAAGACGACCCTGCTTCGCATCGTCGCCGGGATCATCAAGCCCACCACAGGGCGCGTGCGCGCGGAAGGCCGGATCGGCTCCCTGCTCGAGCTCGGCGCCGGGTTCCACCCCGACTTCACGGGACGCGAGAACGTGTTTCTGAACGGCGCGATCTACGGGCTCCGCCGCGCCGACATCCGCCAGCGCTTCGACGAGATCGTCGCCTTCGCCGAGCTCGAACACGCGATCGACCGGCCCGTGCGGACGTACTCCTCGGGGATGACCGTTCGCCTCGGGTTCGCCATCGCCGCGTTCTTGGACGCAGACGTCCTGCTGCTCGACGAGGTCTTCGCGGTCGGCGACGAGTCGTTCCAGCGCAAGTGCTTCGGCCGGATCGCGAGGTTCAAGCAGGAGGGCGGGACGATCGTGTTCGTGTCGCACGACGCGTCCGCGGGCGAGCGGTTGTGCGAGCGGGCGGTGCTCCTGGACTCGGGCAGCGTCGCGTTCGACGGCCCGACGCGCGAGGCGATCGCGCGCTACCGGCGCACCCTCGCTGACGACATCGATCCGGCCGAGCGTGGCGCGGGTCTGCGGGAGTGGGGCTCCGGGGAGGCGACGATCGCTTCTGCATCTCTCGTCGGCCGCGAAGGCACCGAGCGACTGCAGTTCCTCTCGGGCGAGCCCTTCGCGCTCCGAGTCGCCGTATCTGCCACCGACGGCGTTCCCGCTCCCCGGCTTCAGCTCGAGCTGCGCGACGATGCCGGGACGCTCGTCGCTGGGCAAGCCGTCGATCTCGGTGAGCTGGGCTGGGCCGCGGGCAACGGCGAACGCGGTGTTCGCTTCGAGATCGGCTCGCTGCCGCTCGCGGATGGTCGCTTCCACCTCAGGCTCGGTCTGACCGACGAGAGCGGCGACCATCTCTACCACCAGCTGGACGACGCGCTCGCGTTCGTGGTCTATCCCGGCGGCGACGAGCGTGGATTCGTCCGCTTTGCAGGGAGCTGGGCGCTCGAGGAGAAGTAACTCGGCGCGATGAGCAACACTCGCGTACGGCTCGCGTTCGCGAGGGAAACCATGTTTCCCTCGCAGGCTCCCTTCTTCTCGAGAGCGTGGGGAACCTCCCGGTTCCCCACGCT
>JACCTK010000106.1 GCA_013812465.1 Actinomycetota bacterium | reverse complement strand
GCCGCTGCCGGACAGCGCCTGCACCGTGGCGTGGCCGATCTCGATCACAGTCCGCAGCGCCCGTGCCCGAAGGCCCGGCGGGCCGTGAAGCCGGAAGAGGACCCTCCTGTTGCGGGCGACGAGGAATGCCTTCAGCCAGGACCCTTCTCCGGTCGAGACCGAGCCTTCGTGGAAGGCGACAGCACCGGGGACGACGAGCGCACGGTAGCCCTTCTTCCGTAGCCGCCAGGCAACGTCGACGTCCTCGAGATACGCGAAGTAGAGCGGCTCGAGCCCGCCGACTGCGGCGAGCGCAGCCTGACGGATGAGGCAGGCGCTGGTGCTGGGGCCGAAGACCTCGACCCAGCCGGCGAGCGGGTGGGCCTCGCGTCCCGCGTCACTCTCGGCCGGAATGCCGACCTCGTCGACTTCGATGCCGCGACTGTTCACGACCGCTGGATTGGCCGCGTAGCGGATGTCCGGCACCAGGCAGGCAACGTCCGGCGCGGCCGACCGCGCCGCGTCGAGCATCGCGCCGACGAAGCCTTCAGAGACGGTCAAGTCGGGATTGGCGAACATGATCCATGTGCCGTGAGCAAGCGCGACCCCCTGAGAGGCGGCGACGACGTAGCCGGCGTTGAGGGCGTTCTCCACGACAATGTCGACGCCGGCCTCGACGGCGAGGTGCCTCGAATCGTCGGCGGACGCGTTGTCGACGACGACGATCTCGAGGGGCACGCTTGCCGCCGCAGCAGATCGCCGTAGCGCGCCGAGCGACGCGGGCAGTGACTCCCTCGAGTTCCAAGCGACGATCACGACGGTGATCTCCGGAGCGCTCATGGGCCACCCCCTGGCCCATGAGGGTGGGGACGGGGGCGCGGGGGAAACCGAGAAGTTTTTCCCGCGCCCACGAAGACAGGGGCTCGTGGGGCGAACATGGTTTCCCCCACGCGACCGAAGGCAGGGCGAGCAACGCTCACACGACCTCCAGCATTCGCCTCCGGACAGGCGGAGGCCCGTGACGGAGATTGAGGGCGGCCAGGTACGCCTTGTGCAGGACGGCGCCTTGCCGATCGACCGTGAAGCGATCCTGAACGCGGCTCGCGGCGGCGGTCGCGAGCCTCTCACGCAGGTCGCGGTCCTTGTGCAGACGCACGATCCAGTCGGCGAGCGCGCGGGGGCTCTCGGGTTCCACGAGCACGCCACTCTCGAGGTGCTCGATCTGCTCGGGCAGCCCGCCGACGCCCGTAGCGATCACCGGCACCCCCGCCGCCATCGCCTCGAGGCTCGCGAGCGGGAAAGCATCCTGGCGCGAGGGGAGCACGAAGATTTCCCAGCGATCGAGCCCCTCCAGCGCGGGCCGGCTGCCGAGCAGGCTGACGACGTCCCGAAGCTCCGTGGTGCCGGCGAGCGTCGAGACACGGCGCTCGAACTCGACGTCGTCGTCCAGACCCGACTGACCGATGTGCTCGAAACGGAGCTCGGGGCAACGTTGGTGCGCGAGTGCGGCCGCCTCGAGGAAGATGTCGGTTCCCTTGGTGTGGCACACAGTTCCGATCGTGCCGACTGTCGGCGATGTGGAGGTGCCTCTGCCCCTGGGAGACGCCGGGATGCCGTTGTAGGCCACGAGGACAGGCGTACCGCCTGCGTGTGCCCTGACGACTCTGGCAACCGCTTCCGAAACGACGACGAGGACGTCCGCGGTCATCGAGGCGGCGCGGAGGGCGAGCGTTCGCTTCGCACCGGGCGGAGGAAGCTCGTGCACGTGAACGACAACCGGGAGACCGAGCGTGCGCGCGACCATCGCCTCGGGAAGCGTTCGCAGCGTGTTGGCGTGCACGACGTGAGGACGCGCTCGAAGGAGCATCTGCCGGAATGTGCGCAGGTAGCCAGGCGTATCGCGAAGTCGTGCGACGACGTTTGGGTCGGATCGCCATCCGCGCACGCTGTAGCGCATCGGCTTGGTGCGGTATGCCTGGATCGACATCGATCCGGCGCTCTCTTGGAGTAACGGGCCGTCGCCCGGGAACCAGCCGCTCACGGTCCACCCGTAGCTCAGGAGCGGGTCCAGTGCATGCAGAACCGACCGTCCCGCACCGAGCGCGTCCGACTCGTGAAACACGACGAGCAGCCGGAGGAATCCCGGCGGAGCACTGCCCGGCGACAGCGCTGGCACCTACACTCCCCGGGCACCGCTCGTCCCCTGACGATCGGTGCCGTGACGCGACCGGCTCGGCTGTCGGGCCATCTTTCGTGCGGCCTCCCTCCCACTGCTCATGGCGTGATCCATGTTGAGGTACTGCCACTCGCCGAAGCGGCCCGCCACCGCGATGCCGTGCTCTGCGAGCCACGAGCGAATGACGTCGACGTTCGACGCATGGTCACGGTCGTAGATCACGTACGCCGGAAGGATCTCCTGCGTGTGGACGAGCTCGACGCGGTCCTCTGGATCGAGTATGCCAGCCTTCATGAGTGCGTCGATCGCCTGATCGACGATCCGCTCACGGTCCAGCGGGACCGAGTCCGAGAACGCGATCTCCATCGAGATCGAGCTCTTGCCCGAGGGCACGTTGTGAGGCGTGAAGTTTGCCGGGAACGACAGTCGGTGGAACGGGAACTCTTCCTCGTAGAAGTACACCCAGTGCTTGTCGGAGATGTTCGGGCGACCGATGCCGAGGTTGACGCAATAGATGCCCTGATAGCGCAGGGCGCCGCACGCATCGCGAACACGTGGCGGGAGATCGGACACGAGCGAGCTGAGCTCGGACAACGGCAGTGTGTAGATCATCCGATCAAAGGGGACGTGCTCGCCGTCTCGGAAGACGACGTTCGGCGTGGCAATGTCGATCCGCTCGATCTCTCGCCCGAGCTGGACGTTGGCGACGCGCTCTCCGAGCGCGCTCGGTAACGCCTCGATGCCGCCACGCTGCGGGTACCAGAAATGCGCGGTCGCGCCCACTTGTTCGACGGCGTCGCTCAGCGCCCCGGCGATGATCCGCTCCACGTCGGGAGTCGGCACCCGTCTGCCGATCCAGGCGAAGTCCATCTCGCCCGGCTCGACGGTCCAGACCTTGCGGGCGTACGGGATCATCAGGCGCTCGGCGATGCCGTCTCCGAAGAACCCGCGCATCCACTCCTCGTAGTTCCTCGGGTTGAAGTCGCCGCGCGCTTGCCGCTCGATCGCGGTGACGAGACCGGCCAGGCACTCGAGCACGACGTCCACGGGCAGCCCGTACAGATGGGCTTGGAATGGGAATCGCGTGTAGAGCCCATACGCATGGTGGTAGATGTATGCCTCGCGCGACTGCGCGGTGAAGTTTGTCCCGAGGAGGCCGCGAATGAGCTCGCCGATCTCGGGGTCTGCTGCGAACAGGATATGCGGACCGAAGTCGAACACGTAGCCTTCGATCTCGACTGAGCGCGCGTGTCCGCCGACCCGCTCCTCACGCTCGTAGATCCGCCAGTCGGCTTCCCCCAACCCCTGCAGCGTGTACGCAGCACTGAGGCCCGCGAGCCCTGCACCGAGGATGACGTCTTGACGCTCGCTCACTGGTCAGCCGTTCGCTTCTGAGTGTCGCGACGAGTAGGGGCACGCAAGAGTGGCGGACCTCGCCGGCCCAGGCCCCGAGCCCGCTGTGTAGGCACGTCGTCGTTTTTGTTCATGGCACCGCAGATCCCCCTCCCCCATCGGCAACGTCAGCCGCCGCCCTGAGTCATCGGCCTCACCAGTCGCACGTTGTTCGCAATCGTCGTCGCTGCGAACCAGACGATCAGGGGCACGATGGGCATAAGCATTCTCGGGTATGCCGACACGAAGACGTGGAGGCCGAAGGCCGCCACTGCAAAGATCGCAAAGGGCATCGCGGGCGCAGGGAGCGAGCCGCGCGCTCGCACAGCCACGAACGCGGCGACCATGATGGCGCCCAGGAGGAGCGCATTGGGAAGAGCGAAGTAAAGCGCGCTCGGGCGCTGCCGGCTGTAGCTGTAGGGGGCGTCGAAGAACATGCGCGAGACGTTGGCGGCGACGTTCTCGAAGTACTTCAGAGGACGATGTTGGATGTTCGCCAGCGCTTTGCGCTCCAGCCGGGCGTTCTGCTGCGCCAGCGGGAGCCCTCGAATGCTCTCGAAGAACGGCCTGTGCGGGGCCAAGTTGGGGTCGGTGAAGACGGCGCTGGCCTGCTGCCAGTCGCCGAGATCGTGCGGATACGGCGAGCTCATCCAGTAGAGGGATAGGCTGCCCGAGTTTCCCCACTGCAGCGCGCGTCCGGTCTCTGCCGTCGTGTAGG
>JACCTK010000320.1 GCA_013812465.1 Actinomycetota bacterium | reverse complement strand
GACGCCGAGATCTCGCTCCCGTACATGCTCCGTCGCTATCGCGCGGCCGGCATCGATCCGCTCACAGAGAAGATCTTCACCTACCCCGTTCTCCATTACCAGAACGGCGGGCTCGTGATAGACGAGCATGCCGAGACGACGCTCGAGGGCGTCTTCGCCTGCGGCGAGATCGCGGGCGGGACGCATGGGAGGAACCGCATGATGGGAAATTCGCTTCTCGAGTGCACCGTCTTCGGGCGGCGCGCGGGGAAGGCCGCGGCCGAGAGGGCGCACGCATGAGCACAGCGACTACGACCGACCTCGACGGCGCAGTCGGCGATGCGGCAGCGCGCCTGTACGTCTGGGCGCTGAAGGACATCCCCCAGGATCTGCGCGACGCTCTCGCCGCAGCCGCCGGCACGGAGACCTCGATCACCGGTCAGCGCGTCCTGCAGACGATCCTGCGCAACGTGAACGTGGCCGAGGAGGAGAAGAACCTCGTCTGCCAGGACACGGGGATCGCGGTCTACTACTGCCGCGTCGGGGAGCACTTCCCGCTGCACCCGGCCCGGATCTACGCGGGGCTGAAAGAGGGCACCGAGCGCGCGACGATCGAGCATCCGCTGCGGTCGAACACGGTCCACACGCTGACCCGCGAGAACACCGGACAGAACGTCGGCTATCGCGTCCCCATCGTCCATTGGGACTTCATCCCCGACTGGGACGGCCTGGACGTGAAGTGCGTGCCCAAGGGCTCCGGCTCCGAGAACATGAGCTTTCTCAAGATGTGCGTCCCTGCGGACGGAGTTCGCGGGATCAAGGAGTTCGTTCTCGACTCGATCGTGGGCGCAGGCGGGAAGCCGTGTCCACCCGGGATCGTCGGCGTCGGGATCGGCGGCTCAGCCGATTACGCGATGCATCTGGCGAAGGAGGCCATCGCCCGGCCGGTCGGGACTCGGAACGAGGATCCTCTCGTCGCAGAGCTCGAGGACGATCTGTACGGACTCCTGAACGAGACCGGTATCGGCCCTATGGGGCTCGGCGGCGACGTGACCGTGCTGTCGGTTCACGTCGAGCACGCGGACACGCACATGACCCTGAACCCAGTGGCCGTGAACTACCAGTGCTGGGCCGCGCGTCGCGCGTCGGCGCACATCGCCGCCGACGGCACGATCGAGTACGAGCGGGACGCGTGATGGCGCTTTTCACCCGTTTTGCAGCGATCTTTACAGTGCCTGGCACTGAACGTGTGCCAACTTCGTGCCAAGGAGTCCACAGCTGATGGCGACGCACGAGGTCACGTTTCCCATCACCGATCCCGCTGAGATTCTCAAGCTCCGGGCCGGCGACGAGGTCGTCGTCCAGGGGCACATCATCGGGATTCGCGACCGGACGCAGATGCGGATCTTCGACGAAGGCGTCGAGCCGCCGATGGATCTCTCCGGCGCGTTCCTCCTCCACACCGCGCCAGGCGTGCGCAAGCTCGGCCCCGGCCGCTACGAGAAGATCTGCATCGGGACGACGACGAGCGCCCGCATGGTGCGCTTCACCGAGCCGCTCGGCGCGCAGTACGGAGTGCGCGCGATCTGCGGCAAGGGCGGGTTCCCTGACGAGGCGATCGAGCCGATGCAGTGCCTGGGGATGGTCTACTTCGCCATCGTCGGCGGGGCCGCGGCGCTCGAGACGACCCAGATCGAGGAGATCGAGGAGGTCGCGTGGGAGGAGCTCATGCCCGAGTGCCTCTGGAAGTTCCGGGTGAAGGACTTTGGCCCGCTCACCGTCGGCATCGACGCCCACGGTGGCTCCCTCTACCGCGACGTGCAGGAGCGCGCCCGCAAGAAGCTGGAGGACATCTATGCACGACTATGACGGCAACTCGTTCCTCGAAATCCCGGCGCGCGAGGGTAAGCCGCGCGAGCGCGGGCTCACGCATGTCATGGACAAGGGCCTGAATCTGCGCGAGATCGAGGGACTCTTCGACACCGCGGGCGAGTACGTCGACATCGTCAAGCTCGGGTGGGGAACGAGCTACGTCACCAACAACTTGGAAAAGAAGATCGCGCTCTACCGCTCGTTCTCCACTCCGGTCGTCTGCGGCGGAACGCTCTTCGAGGCGGTGTACGGCAAGGACAAGATGGACGACTTCAAGCGCTGGCTCGAGCACTATCGCTTCTCGCACGTCGAGATCTCCGACGGGACGCTCGACATTCCCCGCGAGCAGAAGCTCGAGCTCATCGCCGACTTCGCCCGTGACTTCGTCGTCCTCTCCGAGGTCGGATCCAAGGACTCCGAAGTGAACATCGCTCCGTATCTGTGGGTGCAGTGGATGCGCGAGGAGCTCGATGCGGGCGCGTGGAAGGTGATCGCCGAGGGTCGCGAGGCGGGCACCGCAGGCATATACCGTCCGACCGGCGAGCTCCGGACGGGGCTCGTGGACGAGATCGAGCACTCGATCAGCTTCCACGACCTGATCTGGGAGACCCCGACGAAGAGCTCACAGGCGTGGTTCGTGCGACATTTCGGACCCGAGGTCAACCTCGGCAATATCCCGCCCGACGAGGTCATCGCGCTCGAGACGCT
>JACCTK010000314.1 GCA_013812465.1 Actinomycetota bacterium | reverse complement strand
GGCTCGTCCAGGATGAGAATGTCCGCGCGCCGGTACAGCGCCTTCAGGATCTCGACCCGCTGCTGCTGACCCACCGAGATGTTCTCGATTCGCGCCTGCGGGTCGATCGCGAAGTTGAACTGCGCCGCGATGTCCTCGACGCGCCTCCTCGCCGTCGCGAAATCGAGGACGACGCCGGCCTTGGTCGGCTCTTGCGCCAGCACGATGTTCTCGGCGACCGTCATGACCGGAATGAGCATGAAGTGCTGGTGCACCATGCCGATCCCGCGCTCGATCGCCTCCTTCGGAGAGCCGATGCTCACGGGCTGGCCGTCGATGAGGATCTCGCCTTCGTCCGGGTGGTAGAGGCCGTAGAGAATGCTCATCAACGTCGACTTGCCCGCGCCGTTCTCGCCCAGAAGCGCATGCACCTCGCCGCGTCGCAGATCCAGGCTCACCCGATCGTTGGCGAGGACGCCCGGAAACTGCTTCGTGATACCGCGCAGTTCGAGAACGACGGGGCGGTCGGTCATCCGCGCGCGATTCTACGTCTCTACCGGAGAGAACGTCCTGCAACGAGAGAGCGGGCCTGCAGGCCCGCTCTCTCCTCCGTTACGTGTGTTGGTTCAGACCGTCTTCGGCGGCTTGATCTTGCCGGCGAGGATCTGTGCGCCGAGGGCGTTCATCCGCGTGATGTAGGCCTTCGGCACCTTCGAGCTGATTTTGCCTACGGCGACGCCCTTGTTCTTCAGGTTGAAGTTCAAATCGGTGGCGCCCTTGAACGTGCCGTTCTTCACCGACAGAACCGCTGCCTCGACGGCGACGTCGACGCGCTTGACCGCGCTCGTCAGGATGTGTGGCCCGAGGAACGCCTGGTCGTTGTCGACGCCGACGCCCCAGGCGCCTGCCTCTTTCGCAGCATCGAGAGCGCCGAGGCCGCAGTTACCCGCGACGGCGAACACGACCTTGGAGCCGCGGTCGAGCTGGTTGATGGCGAGCTCGTTGCATTTCGCCTGATCGACGAAATCCTGGGAGTAGTCAATCAGCGTCTTCGTCCCGGGTGCACACTTCTTCGCCCCCGCGCGGTACGCCGCGATGAAGATGTCCACCGGCGGGATCTTGATCCCGCCGACGGCGCTGATCGTGTTTCCTCCCTCGCGCTTCGCCATGAGGCCCGCGAGACAGCCGATCATGTAGCTGTTCTCGTTGGTTTGGAACGTGAGGCCGAGGACGTTCTTAACCAGCGGCTTCCCCTTGGCGTTAGCGAACGGTGGAGCCTTCATCGAATAGTCGACGTTCGTCAGCTTGGCGTCGGGAAATCTCTTCGCAACCGTCGCGGTCGCTTCGGCGAGCAGGAAGCCGGTGGAGATCAAGATGTCCGCACCGTCTCGCTGCAGGCGTGCGAAGTTCGGAACGTAGTCCCCTGTCGAGCGGGACTCGAGCGCACGGCAGGTGCCGCCCGCCTTCTTCGCTCCGCTCTTACAACCCTTCAGCGAGAGCTGGTTGAAGCCCTTGTCGTTGAATCGGCCGACGTCGGACACGACTCCGGCCAGGAATGCGTCCTGCTGGCTCGTTGCCGAGCTCGCAGCACTGACGATGAGCGCTGTTGTCGCTACGAGCGCGAGCACAGCGCCGATCGCTGCTGTACGTGCTTTCACATGCCCTCCTTACGAGTTAGACCTGCCACCCTTCTTGGACGCTTGATCTAACCGCAAGTTGGGCTGGTTCTCAAGTCGGAACCAAGTCCTTACAACCTCTCTAGACGCGGTGCAGCTCGCTTTCGGAGACGAGTACGCGACGGGGCTTCGAGCCTTCGTAGCCTGAGATGATGCCGCGCCGCTCGAGCATGTCGATCAACCGGCCCGCCCGCGTGTAGCCAACGCGAAGCCGGCGTTGGATGAGCGAGACCGACGCGGTCTGGGTTTGCACGACGATGTCGATGGCGCGTTCGAGCAGCGGATCTTCGTCGGGGTCGAAGTCGAGGTCGCCGTCTTCGGACTCGATCGGGGCCTCGGCCGCCTCGAGCAGCGACTCGTCCAGGTCCTGTCCGCGCTGCGAGCGGCACTGCTCGACCACCAAGGCGATCTCCTCCTCAGTCACGTAGGCGCCCTGCAGGCGCTGAAGTCGTGACGTTCCGAGCGGCTTGAAGAGCATGTCGCCCTGGCCGAGCAGGCTTTCCGCGCCGGCGGTGTCGAGAATCACGCGGGAGTCGGTCTGGCTCGATACGGCGAAGGCGATGCGGGACGGGACGTTGGCTTTGATCATCCCCGTGATCACGTCCACCGACGGACGCTGCGTTGCCAGGACGAGGTGGATGCCGACTGCACGGGACTTCTGGGCGAGCCGGATCACGCAGTCCTCCACGGCTTGCGGTGAGACCATCATCAGGTCCGCGAGCTCGTCGATGACGACGAGCAGGAACGGCAGCGGCGCCTCCCCTCGCGCCCGAAATGCGCGATTCGCCTCGGGGAGGCTCCGCGCGCGGACGAGCGACAGGCGCTCGTAGCGCCGATCCATCTCGGCGACGACGTTCATGAGCACGGTCGCTGCCTCCTTGGGGCTCGAGACGACCGAGGTCAGAAGGT
>JACCTK010000313.1 GCA_013812465.1 Actinomycetota bacterium | reverse complement strand
AGACGAGCTGCGAGAGACCGCGCGCCTCGGCACGTTCGACAGCGGCCGCGTGGAACTCGGGGGCGATCTCGATCCCCTCGATGCGGCACTCAAAAGCCTGCGCAAGAGCGAGCGCAGGCCCGCCGCGGCCGGAGGCGATGTCGAGCACACGAGAGCCTGGCCCGAGCCGGAGTCGCTCGCCGAGCAGCAGGAGCTTCTCGTTGGAAGTCGGGTTCTGGATCTCGTGGTCCCGCTCCGCGACGATGAAGTAACGCGGAATCACCGCGCGAATTCTCCCAGGTAACGTCAGCCGCCGATGGCGACACGCGAGCCCGTCGAAGGCAGCTGGGGGATCGAGCCGGTTCCGGACCGGCTCCGCGTCTTGGGAACGCTGGACACGGGGCTTCTTTGGGGGAACCTGGGCGTCTCGCTGCTCGTGATCGTGGCGGGTGCCGCGCTCGTTCCCGCCCTGTCCCTACCGGACGCTCTCATTGCGATTCTCGTCGGCTGCGTGGTCGGAAACGCGATGCTCGGCGCCGCAGGCGCGATCGGCGCGGACGCCCGCGTTCCCGGCATGGCTCTCATGCGCGCGCCGCTCGGACGGCGCGGCTCGTACCTCCCGACCGGGATCAACGTGCTGCAGGGCATCGGGTGGACGGTGTTCGAGCTCCTCATCATCGCCACGGCCGCAGCAGCGCTCTCCGACGAGGTCTTCGGCTTTCGCGCGCAGTGGGTCTGGACGCTCGTCTTCGGCGCCGTCGCGCTCGTGCTCGCGCTCCTCGGGCCGATCGGCTTCGTCCGGCGGTTCGTGCGCAGGATCGCTGTCTGGGCGGTGCCGTTCGCGCTCGTCTACCTGACCTGGTGGGCCCTCGACGGCGCCGACCTCGGGGCGCTCTGGGACGCACCCGGCGAAGGCGGCCTCTCGGTGTGGCAGGGAGCGGACATCGTGGTCGCGATCACCGTCTCCTTCGTCCCGTACGCAGCCGACTACACGCGGTTCTCGACGAGCCGCCGAGCCGGCGGACTGGGAACGGGAATCGGCTACTTCGTTCCGGACGCGTGGCTGCTCGGGCTCGGCGTCATTCTCGTCCTCTCGCGCGACTTGAGCGACCCAGGCGCACTTCCCGCTGCGGTCGTCGCCGGGGGCTTCGCGGCGATTCTCGCGCTCTTCGCGCTGCTCGTGACGGAGACGGATGAGGCCTTCGCGAACACGTATTCGGCGGCGGTGTCGCTCCAGAACCTCGTTCCCCGTGCCCCGCAGGCGCTTCTCGTCTCTGTCATCACCGCTATCGCCACTGGCGGGGCGCTGGTCATCGATTTCGCCGGCTACCAGAGCTTCCTCCTGCTCCTCGGCTCCGTGTTCGTGCCGCTCTTCGCCGTCTTGCTCGCGGACTGGCTCACGGCCGGCCGCCACTACTCGGCAGCCGACATCTTCGACGCTCCGGCGTGGCGGCTGGGTCTCGTCGCAGCGTGGGTGGCCGGATTCGCGCTCTATCAGTGGCTCTTTCCAACGGGGCCAAGCTGGTGGACGGACCTCGTGGTGAAGCTGAACCCACCCACCTGGGGCGTCGGTGCCACCGTGCCGAGCTTCCTCGTCGCCTTCGTGTTCGCAGGCGTGGCCGCGGCCATCTCTCGGCGATCTGCGGAGCGACCAGCGCCGGCATGAGCTCCATCGCCGCGATCGGCAATCTGTCAATCGATCGAGTCGCCGACGGCCCTCCCCGGCCGGGAGGGACGGTCTTCTACTCTGCCCAGGCGCTCGCAGTCATCGTGGCCGATGCACGCATCGCCGCCTCGTGCGCGGCGGCCGACCGACCACAGCTTGTCCTGCCCCTCGAAGCGTTCGGCCTGCCGGTCACGTGGTATCCAGCGGAGACCACGACCGCCTACCGTTTTCACTACGAAGGCGACAGTCGGGTCATGATCCAGGACGCCGTCGGAGCCACGTGGTCATCGGAGCAAGCCGTCGAAGCGGCCGCGGACGCATCGTGGATACATGTGGGCGCGCTCGTGCGCTCGGACTTCCCGCCGCAGACACTCGCCGCGCTCGCCTCAGATGGCCGACGCCTTCTTATCGATGCGCAGGGCCTCATACGTGCCCCCGTCCTGGGGCCGCTTCGCACCGACGGCGACATCGGCGACGTCCTCCGCTACGTGGAGATACTCAAGCTGAACGAGGAGGAGGCGGGGACGCTCGTCGGCCGTCCGAGCCCCGAGCCGCTGCGCGCGCTCGGGGTGCCCGAGGTCATCCTCACGCTCGGGTCCGAAGGATCTCTCGTGATCACATCGAGCGCCACCGAAGCGGTACCGCCGATCGAGATCGAAGGCCCCGTAGACCCCACGGGCGCGGGTGACACGTACTCGGCCGCGTACCTGACCGCTCGCTCAGAGGGAGCTGAGCCCCTCGAGGCAGCCAGGAGGGCATCCGAGACCGCGGCCATGGTGGTATTCCTGCGCGGCTCGAGTCCGTGAGCTAGGCGGGCTCGGCCTCGAGCCGGCGGCGCGCCATCTGCTCCGGAGATGGCTTGCGAACGTTCCAGACAAGGCGAAGCCGCTCGAGTCCTCGGATGACCCACCACGACACGTCGAACTGCCAGCGGGCGAGTCCATGCCGCGCGGAGCTCGGGAACGCGTGATGGTTGTTGTGCCAGCCCTCGCCGAACACGAGGATCGCGATCAGCCAGTTGTTGCGCGA
>JACCTK010000230.1 GCA_013812465.1 Actinomycetota bacterium | reverse complement strand
TTGGCCTCGGGCTTCTCGTGTTCGAGCCCCTCACCCCACACGGTCAACCTGATGGTCACGAGACGCTTGACGCTTCGCGGCTCTCGACCGGCGTCAGCAGCTCCTCCAAACGGCGACGCACGGCCGGAACGTGCTCGAGCGGCATGTGCTCGGCGATCAAGTCGAGATCCGGCCGGCGTGCGCGCAGGAACTCGAGGTAGGGACGCTGCGAGAAAGCGCCCGTGCCGAACTCGGGCGTTGCCACGTGAGCGCCTTCCGGGGAGACGTCCTTGAGATGGGCGAGCACGAAGCGAGGCTCGAAGCGAGCGAGCAGCTCGCTCGTCGCGCGCTCCTGAACGGGCATGAGGCCTCTCGAGAGGTAGTTGTAGGGGTCGCAAACGACCTGGAGATGCTGCGTCGGGAAGCGACCGAGCAGGCCGGTCAGCTGGCCCTGTGTCTTCAGAACGTTGCCGACGAACGTCTCGACGGCGAGGATCACGCCCTGTTCCTCCGCGACGGGCAGCAGCGTCTCGAGCGCGTCGTACAGAAACCTCCACGCCTCCTCCATCGAATTCTTGGGCGTTTCGCTCCAGTCGCCGTCAGGGCTCAGCGTCCCCGTCTCGGTGGCAACGACGAAGGCGCCGAATGCCGGAGCGATCTCGAGGCAGCGGCGAAGGTGCTCGATGTTCTTGCGCCGGATCGCCGGGGCGCTAGCGACGAGATTGCGGTAGCCGCCGAGAGCGGGGACGCCGATGCCTCGCTCTTCCAGAAGCGCTCGTCCGGCCTCGGCCCGGCCGGCATCCTCCAGACAGCCGTCGAGGAGCGGGCCCATGAGCAGCACGGACTCGAGGCCGAGCCCAGCGAACGCCTCCACCAGCCGCTCCCACTCGCCCTCGCCGAACTCGGTGGAAAACGCGCCGAGGCGCGGCCAGGTAGGCGCCCCGTCGAGCCCGGAGAACACCGAGTGCGCGAAGCTCAGGTCACGCGAGACGAGCGGCGGCGGCGCCGGGGGTGTCTCGAGCGTGAGCCAGCCGTCGTATCCGATCTCGGAGAGGGCGAGCGCGCTCTCGGCGAAGTCGACGCGCCCGGTGCCGGGTCGACAGTCTCCGGTCCGGACGCGCGTGTCCTTGACATGAACGCGCATGATGAGCTCACTCAGCGCGCGAATCTCGGTCGGGCCATCCAGACCCTTGTGGGCGAGCGGGTTGGCGAGATCGAAGTAGCAGCCGAACGCGTCCGAGCCCACTCGAGCTGCGATCGAACCGATGCGCTTGGCGGGCAGCGACCCTTCGAAACAGAGGCTTACTCCCTGCTCGGCAGCTTCGGGGCAGAGCCCCCGGAATGCAGCCACTGCCCGATCGTCGTCGGCGTCGCTTACGAGCTCCGATCGCATGAAGAACGGGATGAGGATCACGTCAGTGCCGAGCTCTCGCGCCCAGACGATCGCTTTCTGGACATCGGCCTGTGCCCGGCTCGCTGCCTCGGGACTCGCATCGGCGATCCCACCGACCTCGTTGTGCTCGCCGAGCACGAGCGCGGGAATCTCGAGCCCCGTGGCCTCCTTCGCCCGGCGCAGGCGTTCGAGCCGTCCGCCCGCTGACGAGCCAGCGAGGTCGTCTCTGCTCACGACCACCTCGACCCCAGCGAATCCTGCGCGCTTCGCGCGGGCGAACGCCTCCTCGTCGTCGCGACCCCCGATCACGACGTCCATGACCGCGGCCATCACGAGTCGGCTCCGGAAAGAGCCTGCTCGCGCTCGAGCGCGACGGGGCGACCGTCGTTCTCCGCCGACAGGCAGGCGGCGAGGGTTAGCTCGAGCGAGAGCAGGTTGTGGCGAGCCGAGTTGTACGGCTCACGCTTCTCCACGATGGCGGACATGAGCTCGGCCATCGCTCCCGCAAAACCGTTGGTGTGCCAGGAGCCGTCGAGCTGAAAACGCGTGGTCCTGCCGTCGCGCTCGAGCTCGAGAAACTCCTCACCGGGCGTAGGCCCAGAGCCGAGAACAGCTCCGCGAATCGTCCCCTCGGAGCCGTGGATCCAGAACAGCTTGCGGGGTCTCGACGTCTCCGCGCAGCCGACGCCGCGGATCAGCGCGCTCGAGCCGTCCTCGTAGTCGATCGTCGCCCAGGCGCCCCACGGCGCCTTGCTCTCGCGCGGCTGGTTCGGCGTTCGGTACTCGCGCGCCCGGACCGCAGTGACCGTCTTCCCTTCGAGCCAGCAGCGGGTGATGTCGAACCAGTGGACCGAGTAGTCGTAGAGCACGAGATGCTCGATCTCGTCGAAGACGGTGCCCATCGTGAAGCCGTAGTTGTGGTGGTAGAGATGCGTGACCGCGACCACGTCGCCGATCGAGCCCTGCTCGATGAGCAGCGTCGCCGCACGCCACGGAGGAGCCCAACGCCCGTTCTGATTCACCGCGACCAAGAGCCCTAGGCGCTCGCCCTCTTCGATGAGCTCCCGCGCGGTCTCGAGATCGTGCGCGAAGGGCTTCTGCGCGAGCACGTGCTTGCCCGCTGCCAGCGCCTGCCGAACAAGCGCGGGACGCACGTCGGGGTGCGTCGCGACATCCACGATCTCGATCTCCGGATGGCTCAGGAGCTCCTCGAGGTCCCGGAAGATCGTCTCGACCCCGAACTGCTCGCGTACCCCAGCGGTCGCCTCCGCCTGCACGTCGTAGACGCCGACCACGCGCTGCCCGTAGCGCCTGTAGCCGGGGAGATGGGCGGTCCTGACCACTTCGCCGCACCCGACGATGCCGATACCCGGTCGATAGCCCTCCGGGAACGAAGGTCGGTAGTCGAGCTCAGTCTCGAGGCTGCTGTGAACTGGGACTCTCCACGAAATCGACCATGATTTGTCACTCATCTATAGCAAAGCTCGCGACGAGCCTCCGGGGTACTTGCGGGAACGCGGGTCGTCGGCAGACGATTCGATTTCGCGGCTAGACGGGAGCGACGGCGGGAAGCGCCTCGGTCGCGTCCGCGATCTCGCGGGCGACCTCGACGATGTCGCGATTGGTGTTGTAGATGCGGAGCTGACGATCGGCGCTCGAGCCGCGGGAGAGAATGTCTCGCACGCCTTCGAGCTCGCGTTCGCAGCCGAGCTCGCGCGCGTGCGGGGCGACTTCCGCGAGCGTGCGCCGGACAAGGCGCGCCACCGGGATGCGGTTGCGCCGACCCGACCCGAGATCCATCACGGGCGCCTCCAGCCCGTATCTTGCGGCCAGCCATTTGTTCTCGGTCGTGAGGATCCGGTGGTACGACGGGATCTCGTCGCCCGCGTCGTACTGCTCGGAGAGATGCTTCACGAGTGACTGGCAGTACGCGGCGATGGCGACGGCATCCTCGACTCGCGTGGCCGCGTCACAGATCCGGATCTCCACAGTGCCAAGACGTGGATGGAGCCGGATGTCCCACCAAATGCTCGTGTAGTCAGCGATGCAGCCCGACTTCTCGAGCTGACCGACCACCTCGGCGTAGTCGGCGTAGTCGCGAAAGCGCGGCGGCGGGCCCGAGCGCGGAAATGCGGAAAACACCATCTGCCGGCTCGACGCGAGCCCCGTGGGCTCCCCACGCCAGAAGGGCGAGCTCGCGGAGAGCGCCAAGAGCGGCCCGAGCTGGGGGAGAAGCCCGTTGACGACCTTGATCGCCTTCTCGGGATCGTCGACGGCCACGTGCACGTGCATCCCGAAGATGGGCTCGCGCCGGGCGATGTACTGCATCTGGTCGATCAGCGCCCGGTAGCGATCCTTCGCCGTGATCCGCTGGCGCTCGAAGAGGCTGAACGGATGCGTGCCCGCCGAGCCGACGCGCAGGCCCTTGCTGTGCGCGACCTCGGTCACGTAGCGGCGGAGCTTCAAGAGCTCGCGACTCACGTCCCCGACAGTCCGGCACACGGGCGTCGCGATCTCGATCACCGACTGCATGAGCTCGGGGTTGATCCGGTCCTCGAGCTCGTGCCCGCTGACCGCGTCCAGCATCGTCTCGATGTGCTGCACGAGATCGAGCGACTCCCCGTCCAGGAGTTGGTACTCCTCTTCGACGCCGAGGGTGTAGGGGTCGCTCCTGCCGAACGCGTGGTCGAGAACGCTGCCCTCGTGAACCGCGCCCTTGCCGGTGATCGAGGGCGGAAATGCCTGCTTCCCGGTCACGTTAGGAGCGCGTCCGCGTCGATCTCGACCTTCCAGGCGGGGTCGAGGAGCGCGGTGACGACGGTCGTGTTCGCGGGCCGGATGTCGCCGAAGACCTCGCCGTGGGCGCGGCCGACGCCTTCGAAGTGGACAGGATCGATCACATACACGCGCGTGCGAACGACGTTCTCGAACGCCGCGCCCGCCTCCTCGAGCGCCTGGCCGATGATCTCCAGGCACAGGCGCGCCTGCTCATAGGCGTCTTCGGGCGGGGCCGAGCCGTCCGCCGGAATCGGAGCCGTGCCTGCCACGTAGATGTGCTTGCCGATGACGACGGCGCGCGAGAAGCCGACGAGGGGCTCGTAGGGAGAGTGTCCCGAGATCAGGCGTCGCTCCATGCCGCATCTAGTATCGCGCCGCGTGCAGGCGCTTCGCCAGATCGAGAGTTGGCCGGTCTCGTTCGCCGCCGCGGGAGTGGTGACCGGCGACGGCCGGGTCGAGACCCACGGCGATGCGCATCGCCCCGTGCGGCTGGCCTCCGTGTCGAAGCCGGTGGGCGCTTTGGCCGTCGTCATCGCAGCGGAGGAGGGCGTCGTCGATCTGGACGAGGCGGCGGGTCCGCTCGGGTCGACCGTGCGGCACCTGCTCGCGCATGCCTCAGGTCTCCCGTTCGAAGGGCGCGAGCCGATTGCGCCGCCGGGCCGCCGGCGGATCTATTCGAACGAGGGTTTCCTGGTGCTCGCGGAGCACCTCGCCAGCCAGGCGGAGATGCCGTTTGCGGAGTACGTCCGCGCCGCGATCTGCGCGCCGCTCGAGATCGGCCTCGACCCGGACGGGGACCCTGGCTCGGGGATGTACGCGTCGCTCGACGACGTGCTGGCGATCGCGGGCGAGCTCCTGGCTCCGAGGCTCGTGGCGCAAGAGACGCTCGACGAGATGACGGCTGTCCAGTTTCCCGCGCTCCCGGGCGTGCTCCCGGACCTCGGACGCTTCGACCCGCTCGACTGGGGCCTCGGCGTTCAGCTCAACACGCGTCCGCCGACGTGGATGGGGACGAGGACGTCAGCGCGCGCTTTCGGCCATTTCGGCGGGTCGGGAACCTTCATCTGGGTCGACCCCGAAGCGCAGGTCGCGTGCGCCGTGTTGACCGACCGCGAGTTCGACGAGTGGGCGAAGGAAGCCTGGCCGGCGCTCTCCGACGCCGTGCTCGAGGAGCTCAACGCCGAGACGACAGGCAGGGGTCAGGCTTCAGCCTGACCCCGTTCTTGGGTCTTCGAGGTCGAGCAAACCTCAAACCGGGATCGGACTGAAGTCAGACCCCTACTCACCGCGATCGTCGGCGAACAACGGCCGCAGCAGCTCGTCGAACGCCGCCTGGTCGCAGCTTGCGACCACACAGGGAGTCATTGCGGTCACCGTCGCCGTCCGCGGAACGTTCATCACCAGCGCCACCTCGCCGAAGAACTCGCCTGCCCGCAGGATGCGCCGCTCGCCGAGGGACCGCTGCGAGACACCGGCGACCCCCGCCAGCAGCACGTAGAAGCGATCGCCGGGATCCCCTTCCCGGACGAGCACGGTTCCCGGCTCGATGTCCTCGCGCTGCATCCGGTCCGCCAGCTTCGTGAGAATCTCCCCGGAGAGCGCCCCGAACAACCCGACCCGTGCGAGCTCAGTGACCGATGCCGGGACGTGCCGCGGAGACACGGAAGTACCGTATCGACATGGCTGCCCACACGGGCTGGCGGCAATGTCCGCGCTGCGCGTCCAAGCTGGTGGTGAACGACCGTCGCGTCCAGTGCGCGATCTGCGGGTTCGAGCACTACGCTCACTCGGCGCCCGCGGTGTCGGCACTCGTCGTCGACGACGCGGGCCGCATGCTCCTCGCGCGTCGCGCCCACGACCCGGATGCGGGTCTCTGGGATGTGCTCGGCGGCTTTCTCGAAGAGGGCGAGCATCCGCTCGACGGCCTCCGGCGCGAGCTCCTCGAGGAGACGGGGGCGGAGATCGAGCCGGGAGAGTTCCTCGGCGCCTACCTGGACACGTACGGAGACGGACCGGAGGCGACGAGCGTCCTCAATCTCGTTTGGGAAGCTCGAATCGTGTCGGGCGAGCCGGTCCCGGCCGACGACGTGGCGGAGATTCGCTGGTTTCCGCGCGACGCGCCACCTCCATCCGAGGAGTGCGCGTTCCGGTGGGTCACAAGGTTCCTGACCTCCCACCTCTAGGAAGAGAAATACCGAAGGGCCGGAATACCGACCCTTCGGTTAGGGGAGGGGAGGGGGAAGCCTCGAACGTCCTGCAAATACCTTCCTACCAGGATACGCCTCCGGGCGGAAGTCCTGCGGAGGATCCTACGCGGCCAGGCCGAGTGTGCGCTCGAGAGCCGCTTTCGGCTGGGCGCCGACGGCGGACGCGGCGGGCGCGCCGTCTCGGAACAGGATCATCGTCGGGATCGACATCACCCCGTAGCGCTGCGAGAGCTCCTGCTCCTCGTCGATGTTCACCTTCACGAGCTTGAGCTCGTCTTGCCGCTCCTCGACGATCTTGTCGAGCACGGGAGCGACCGCGTGGCACGGTCCGCACCACTCCGCCCAGAAATCGACGAGCACTGGGGTCTCGCTCTTCAGGACCTCCTGCTCGAACGTCGCCTCTGTCACTACTGTTGCCATTGAGTCTCTCAATCCTTTCTCTGTCGTGTCAGGAATGCTTAATAGCCAACGCGCAGAGCCCCGAAACCCTTCCACTGATTCTCCTGCTGGCCGCCTCTTACACTGGACTCGGTGGCGCCCATCTTCTCATCCTTCCCGGACAAGCCCGACCATAATCTTCTCGAGCTCGAGATCCTCGATCTCTGGGAGCGCGAGCGGACGTTCGAGAAGCTCCGCGAGCTGAACCGGGGAGGTCCGCGCTTCAGCTTCGTCGACGGGCCGGTGACCGCCAACAAGACCCTCGCGGTGCATACGGCTTGGGGGCGCACGCTCAAGGATGTCTTCCAGCGCTACAAAGCGTTACGCGGCTTCGATCAGCGCTACCAGAATGGCTTCGACTGCCAGGGGCTCTGGATCGAGGTCGGCGTCGAGCGCGACCTCGGCCTCAATTCCAAGCAGGACATCGAGGCGTACGGGCTTGCGGAATTCGCGCGGAAGTGCCGCGAGAAGGTCGTCTGGTCGGCAGGCGAGCTGACCCGTGGCTGTATTCGGCTCGGTCAGTGGATGGACTGGGGGAATGACTACTACACCTTCTCCGACACGAATATCGAGTACATCTGGCGCTTCCTGAAGCTGATGCACGAGCGAGAGCTGCTGTATCTCGGCCATCGCTCGACGGAATGGTGCCCCCGCTGCGGCACCTCGATCTCCCAGCACGAGCTCTCGCAAGGCGGCGTGTACCAGGACAAATTGGATCCCTCTCTCTTCGTGCGACTTCCGCTCCGCGATCGGGCCGGTGAATCCCTCGTCGTCTGGACGACGACTCCCTGGACGCTTCCTGCGAACGTCGCCGCGGCGGTGAAGCCGGACGCCGAGTACGGGCTGCGCGAGAACGGGGAGTGGGTCGCGGTCGCGCGCTACCCGAACGATCGCTTCGCGCAGCGGGTTCCAGGAGCTGACCTGGTCGGGCTCGGCTATCGCGGTCCCTTCGACGATCTCGCTCCCGCGGCCGACGTGGAGCACCGTGTCATCCCTTGGGATGAGGTCTCGCTCGAGGAAGGCACCGGCATCGTCCACATCGCGCCCGGCGCCGGCCAGGAGGATTTCGAGCTCGGACGCGTTCACGGCCTTCCCGTCTTGGTGCCGGTGGACGAGTCGGGTCGTTTCTACGACTCGTATGGCTGGCTCCATGGCCTCTCGACGACCGAGGCGGCGGATCAGATCGTCGGCCGGCTTGCCGAGACCGGATTTCTGCTCGAGGCGGGCGTCTACTCGCACCGGTATCCGCACTGCTGGCGCTGCGACACCCCGCTGATCTGGCGCGTCACCGACGACTGGCTGATCGCCGTTGCCGAGCTTCGTCCCAAGCTCCTCGAAGCGAACGAGACCGTCGAGTGGACGCCTGCCTACATGGGCAAGCGCATGGACGACTGGCTTCGCAACATGGGCGACTGGAACATCTCGCGCCGGCGCTACTTCGGGCTGCCGTTGCCTTTCTATCCGTGCGAGTGCGGGCGCCTCAACGTCATCGGGTCGAAGCGCGAGCTCACTGAGCGCGCGGTCTCCGGCCTGGAGCAGCTCGAAGAGCTCCACCGCCCGTGGATCGACGAGGTCGTCATCACCTGCGAGGCCTGCGGGGAGGAGGTGCGCAGAATCCCCGAGGTCGGCGACGTCTGGCTCGACGCCGGAATCGTCCCCTTCTCGACGCTCGGCTGGGAAAATCCGACCTGGGTCGAGAACGGCTACGCCACCGGCGCCTCCAAGGAGATCTCGGGCGCCGATCTTCCCGACCACGCCTACTGGGAGCAGTGGTTCCCGGCCGACTGGGTCTCGGAGATGCGTGAGCAGATCCGGCTCTGGTTTTACTCGCAGCTCTTCATGTCCGTCGCGCTGGTGGGGAGGGCGCCGTTTCAGAAGGTGCTCGGCTACGAGAAGATGCTCGACGAGCAAGGCCGCGAGATGCACGGCTCCTGGGGGAACATGATCGAGGCGGAGGACGCCTTCACGCGCATGGGCGCGGACGTCATTCGCTGGCAGTGCGCCGCTCAGCCTTCGAATCAGAGCCTCCTTTTCGGATTTGGCCCGGCGCACGAGATCAAGCGGCGTCTGTTGACGCTTTGGAACTCCGCCAGGTTCCTCGTCGATTACGCGAACATCGGAGGTTGGAAGCCAGATCTCGACGATCTCGCCACCGGGCCGCCCGCCAGCGAGCTCGAGCCGCTCGATCGCTGGCTCGTCGCTCGCACTGACGCGCTCGTGCAGGGGGCCACGGCTGCCTACGAGAGTTGGCGAAGCCCCGACGTCGTCCGTGCGTTCGACGCGTTCGTGGAGGACCTGTCCAACTGGTACATCCGGCGCTCCAGACGCCGCTTCTGGGACGGAGACGAGCTGGCTTTCAGGACGCTCTGGTACGCGCTCGTCCAGGGAGTCAGGGTCGTCTCGCCGGTGATGCCGTTCCTCAGCGACCACCTTTGGCGCTCGCTGACCGCTCCCTGTGAGGCTGCGCCCGAATCGGTCTTCCTCGCCGGGTGGCCGGAGGTTCCTGAGCCGAACGCGGCGCTCCTCGCCGAGGTCGCCGAGCTCCGCCGCGTGGTCGAGCTCGGGCGACAGGCTCGCTCGGGCGCCGGCATCGGCCTGCGTCAGCCGCTGCGCGCTCTGGTGGTAGAAGGAGCGCGGCTTGCCGAGAGCCATGCGGGTGAGCTTCGCGAGGAGCTCCGCGTCAAGGAGGTCGTGTTCGGCGCGGTCGAGGCGAGCGAGCTCCGCGTCAAGCCGAACCTGCGCCTGCTCGGGCCGAAGCTTGGCGCCGAGCTCGTCACGGTGCGGACGGCGCTCGAGGCGGGCGACTTCGTGGAGCTGGCCGACGGCGGGTTCCAGGCGGCTGGTCACGACTTGAGCGCGGACGAAGTGCTCGTCGAGCGGCGCGGCATGGAGGGGTGGTCGGTCGCGGCCTCGGACGGCGTCACGGTCGCGCTCGACTCGAGGCTGGACGAGGAGCTCGTGCGCGAGGGCCGTGTCTACGACCTCATCCACCGGATCAACTCGATGCGGAAGGAGGCGGGACTGGAGCTCACAGATCGCATCGAGCTCACGCTCCCGGAGTCCGGTCGCGACCTCCTCGAGCACCAAGACTGGATCGCGCGCGAAACACTCGCCGTCTCCGTCGGTTGTGGCCCCGAGCTCGCGATCGCTAAAACGTAGGGGCGAGGCTCGCCTCGCCCTCGTGTTCCCCCCAGGGCATCTGTTCGGGCGTATTCTCCGACCATGGCGCACTGTCGCGCGTGCGGGAGCGAGACGAACGACGAGTTCCGCTTCTGCCCGTGGTGCGCGTCCCCTCAGCGGCGCAAGCTGGTCGAGTTCTTCCGCGGCGTCGACACTGACTCTGTGCGAGCCCTTCGGGTCTCCCGCTACCTACCCGAGAAGCTCGTTCGCTTCAGCGTCTGGGACGAGACCAGCACGGTCCGCGCCGCGGTCTCTCTCGACGACGACGAGGCGGCAAGGCTCGCAGAGTTCGTGGCCGCACCCGCGAGAAGGCGGAGCCTCATGGACGACCTGCGCTCGATCGTTCGCCGCTAGGTCAGTCGCCCGCGAGATAGAACGCCCAGCTTCCATCGGGCGCGATTCCTGCCCGCCAGCCCAGATACCCGGTGCCAGGGACGAAGAGCGTGTCCAGCGGCCCGAGCGGTTGCAGCAGCTCGCGCTCGTGAGCGGTGATCTCGTCGGGTTCGGCGATGTCGTACGCGAACGGCCAGACATAAATGCCGCGCGAGAGCGTGTATGGCAGCTGTAGCACCTCGGCCAGGTCCGCCAATGGGCGCTCGACCGATGTGCGCTCGAGCTCCTGCCAGAACGCGATCGGACCGCCCTCGACCGGGCTCCCGAACGTGTACTCGAATCCCGTCGCAGGAACGAGCGGCCGCAGCTCCTCGTAGTCGCCCGTCTCGGCAGCCGCGAGCAGCTCGGCACGGGTCTCTTCGACCGCAGCCGGGAGACCGGCCACAGCAGGCTCCGACGTCGTCGTGGTGGTCGCAGTCGTGGTCGTCGTCTCGGTGACGGTGACCGTCTCTTCGGTCTCTCGTGCGACGAACCAGCCTGCAGCGCCGCCCCCGGCAACCAGGATCAGCGCGCCGATGAGAAGCAACGCGCGAAGCATCAGCCTTGGGCGGCGAGCTCGAGCTCGCGCCGCAGCTCGACCGGAAGACGGAAGGTCACGTCCTCGTCGACGAGCCTGTAGGGCTGGATGTCTTCGACTCCCTGCGCTCTGAACCAGTCACACACCCGGTTCACGAGCTTCTCCGGCGCCGACGCCCCAGAGGTGATCCCGACCGTCTCGACGTCGTCGAGCCACGCCGAGTCGATCTCGCTCTCGTCGTCGATCAGGTGCGCCGGAGTCCCCGAGGCGCGCGCGGTCTCGACGAGGCGGTTCGAGTTCGAGGAGTTCGCGGAGCCGATCACGAGCAGGAGGTCGATCTCGGCCAGCATCTCCTTGACCGCCCACTGGCGGTTGGAGGTCGCGTAGCAGATGTCCTCCTTGCGCGGCGCGCGAATATCCGGGAAGCGTCGCCGCAGGACCTTGATGATTTCGCCTGTCTCGTCGACCGAAAGCGTCGTCTGCGTGACGTATGCGGGCTTCGCGCCGGGAGGGAGGTCGAGAGCCTCCGCCTCGGCCACGGTCTGCACGAGCACGGTGGCGTCGGGCGCTTCCCCCGTGGTGCCGACGACCTCCTCGTGCCCGGCGTGGCCGATCAGGACGATGGTGTATCCCTCGGCCGCGTAACGGCGGGCTTGCACGTGCACCTTTGTCACAAGCGGGCAAGTCGCATCGATCACGTTGTGCTCCAGCCGCGACGAGTTCTCGTGCACGGTCGGCGCGACGCCATGCGCGGAGAAGACGACCGTCGCGCCCTCGGGCGCCTCGGTCTCCTCCTCGACGAAGATCGCTCCGCGCGCCTCGAGATCGCGCACGACGTGGATGTTGTGGACGATCTGCTTGCGGACGTAGACAGGAGCGCCGTAGTGCTCGAGCGCCTGCTCGACCGTCTCGACCGCGCGCTCGACCCCTGCGCAGTAACCGCGCGGCGACGCAAGGAGAACACGCTTCACCATCCGTCTCAGGGTACCGGCGAGGACCTTGTAACAGTCTGTTACTTGGATCCTCAGCGCGCTGTTTGGGCGAGGAGGATGCCCGTGAGCACGACACCGCCGCCGATGAGCTGCGGCGTCGCGAGCGTCTCGTCGAGCCAGGCCCAGGCGACGAGCGTCGCGACGACCGGCTCCAAGGTCATGGTGATCCCGACGCGGGTCGCCTCGAGATGCCGAAGCGCCGCAATCGAGAGCCCGAAAGGCGCGATCGTGCCGAGCACGATCGTCCAGAGCGCGAACGACCAGACGGGCGCCGAGAGGTGCTCGAGGTTGCCCTGCAAGGAAGTCTGCTCGGCGAGATCGCCGATCGGAAACATCCACCACGGGTTCACCACGGTCCAGAGGAGCGACGCGAAGAAGAGCGCAAAGCAGAGGACGCCGAGCGGCTCGCGGCTCTCGACCGCGCGCTCGCCCGCGAGCAGATAGGTGGCGAGCGAGATCGCCGCCCCGACGCAGGCGACCACGCCGAGAGTGTCGAGCGTCCAGCCGAGCCAGAACTCGGAGACGAGCGCCAGCCCGACGAGCGTGAGAGCGAGCGCGGCCCATACCCTCGGCCGCACATCGGCGTGCCACACGAGCCGCGCCCAGAGAGCGACGAGCACCACGCCCGAGAACTGAATGAGGAGAGCGATGCCGATCGGAAGTCTCTCGATGGCGACGAAGTACAGCCACTGGACGAGGGCGAAGCTGAAGATGCCGTAGAAGGCCAAGAACGGCAAATCGCGCGTGGAGATCCGGAGTTTGTCCCGTGCGAGGACGACGAGTCCGAGGGCGAGACCGAAAAACGCTCCGGTCGTTCGAAGCTGCGTGTAGTCGACCGCCGTCAGCTCGGTCCCGGTGAGAGCGATCTTCGAGACGGGCCCGTTGACCGCGAAGAGCACCGCTCCGACGAGCGCCATCGAGTATCCGAGACCCGCGCGCCGGTCGTACTGGGTTGCGCCGGGGAAGGGAAGCGGTGCTTCGAGCATGGGCCGGCAGGCTAGATGCTCGATCGGGAGCCGGCGCGCGGCTGGACGGTTCCACAAGCAGGCGCCGCGCTTACCCTCGTCAGCGTGGCAAGCGGGGCGCCGAAGGTGATCGGAGCGCTCGGGGCGCCGTGTCTGGCAGCCGTGTCTATCCCGATCCAACATCTCCGCGCCCTAGACTGTGGGCATCGGGGTGTAGCTCAGCCTGGTAGAGCGCTGCGTTTGGGACGCAGAGGTCGCGGGTTCAGATCCCGCCGCCCCGACTTGTGAGACGCGGTCTCATCCCCGTGGCCATTGTCGCCTTCGCGACTGCCGCCATGGCTCTCGCACTCGGCGAGCACTCGCTGGCCGGGAGCGAGCCAAGTAACAGTCTGTTACAAGGCGACCGTAGTGCGTTCCGAGGGACGATTGCGCGCATCGATGCAACTCAGGCAGAGCGGATGACGGGTGCCTCCTGGCGGTCCGGCTGCCCGGTTTCGCTGCGGGATCTCCGCGTGCTGTCGGTCTCGCATTGGGGATTCGACCGAAAGGCACGCGCGGGTCGCCTGATCGTGCACGAGGACGTCGCCCGACCCGTTCTCGGCGCGTTTCGTGAGCTCTACGCGGAGCGATTCCCGATTCGGAAGATCGTGCCCGTCGACGCGTATGGCGCCAGCGACTTCCGCTCGATCGAGGCGGACAACACGTCGGCTTTCAACTGTCGTTTCGTCGAAGGGACGCGGCGCTGGTCCGAGCATGCGTACGGGCGCGCGCTCGACATCAACCCGATCGAGAATCCCTACGTCTCGGGTGGACGAACGTCACATCGCGCCAGCGCTCCTTACATCGACCGCGGGCGCCGTCGGCCCGGGATGGCGCACGAGGGCGGGGCCCTCGTGCGCGCGTTCGACGCGATCGGTTGGGGGTGGGGCGGCCGCTGGACGTCGGTCAGGGACTACCAGCACTTCTCGGCGAGCGGAAACTAGGCCTACGGCTGACGCTCGTCCTCGCGCGTCGCGGTTAGCGGCTCGTCAGCTCGTGCAGTCTCGAACCGCGGATCCGGAGTCGGTCCCTCCCGCAGGCAGATGAACGCCCAGATCGCGGCGCCCAGAACTCCGCCCGCGAGCGGGCCGACGATGTAGATCCAGACGTCGCTCCACTCCTGGTTGTAGAGAACGGGATCGAGCGAGCGGGCGGGGTTGAACGATCCGCCCGATGCTGGGCCGACCACGGTGGCTGCCGTGAAGATGAACAACCCGATCAAGAGTGGCGCCATGACGCCGTTCCAGGCCGCCCGCTCATCGGTGGCGACGGTGAGGATGACCATGACGAAGAGCGCAGTGGTGATTATCTCGAGCACCAGCGCCGCCCAGCTGTCGATCCCGCTTCCGGGCAACGTGTGCAGCGAGTCGGTCACATCCGACGAGTAGACGATCGCCATCACGAGCACGGCTCCGAACCCGCCGACCAGCTGAGCGATCCAGTACGGGACGACGTCGCGAGTAGGGAATCGTCCGGCGACGGCCGCCCCAAGGGTGACGGCCGGGTTGAAGTGACCGCCCGAGAGGTGCCCGAAGGCCGTGATCGCCAGCACGAGGCCGAACCCGAAGCCCGCGGCAACGCCGAGCGGCGTGATCACGTCCGCGCCGATGTCGACGACGACTGCGACACCACTGAAGCCGAGGAAGAAGAAGAGGAACGTTCCGAGCGCCTCCGCGCCGAGGCGCACGCTGAGCGGCTGATCCATGTCACACCTCCGTGGCGGGTCGGACAGTGAGTCGCCGCAGCATAAGCGTCCTCTGGTACCGAGCCCGCCGATACCCCTCACCCGAGCCACTCCGGCCGCTCGAAGCCGCCGTACTCCTGGATCGAGCCGTAGATGCTCTGAATCACCCGTGTCGAGTGGACGCATACCCGCACCGTTCCGTATGGGAGTCGGTTCTTGCGTTTCTTCTTGCTGTACTTAGGGCGTCCAACCAGAACCGCTCGATCTCGTACTGACGCTCTGCGTGGTCCGCGAAGAGGTTGCTGGCCACCCGGATTGCTTCGTCCGGCACCTCGTAATGGGTTCGGAGGAACTCGACGAAGTACCGCACCATCGCTGGATCGGAGTTCACGAACTGGACGCCGTTGCGCGATTTCGAGCCTTCAGCCCAGTAGAGCATGCACCCGGCCACATGGAGCGGAATCCGTCTTTGAGCAAGCCGTCGTCCATGCTCCTGATACGAACAACGGACCTCACGTGCCGCTTTGCTTCTCCCGGCTGCGGCTGCAGCTCGCCCGTTCGCCGACATCCTTCGATTCAGTTCCGCGCGCTGGCCGGCTGTCAGTGGCACATCGAACCCAGTAGCTGAGGATGAAACGGAGACCCGAACGAGTCGAGCAATCTCCTTCATGGATCGTCCCTCGCTGCGCAATCTCCGCGCCTCATCACGCTCAGCCGTTTTCTTCATTGAGAACACGGTAGCCTGCTGATTCGGACGGAGAGCGGGCGGCGGGATTCGAACCCGCGCGACGACCGTGGAAGGGTCGGATGCTGCCGTTACATCACGCCCGCGTCCCAGTAGCGTAGCGCCGTGGACCCGTACAGGTGGTCGTGGAATCCAGAGGCCCTCCTCCTCGTCCCCCTCATGACCGCCGGCTACCTCCTCGCCCTCCGCCGCTTCCCCGCGGCCGGTTGGCGGATCGCCT
>JACCTK010000166.1 GCA_013812465.1 Actinomycetota bacterium | reverse complement strand
AGACCATGGTGCAGCCGGCTGCGAGGGCGGGCGCCGACTTGCGCGTCACCATCGCGGAGGGGAAGTTCCAGGGCGTGATCCCCGCCGTGACGCCGACCGCCTCCTTCGTCACCAGGATCCGCTTGTCGGGCCAGGGAGTGGGGATCGTGTCGCCGTAGACCCGCTTCGCCTCCTCGCCGAACCACTCGTAGAACGATGCGGCGTAGGCGATCTCGGCCTTCGCCTCGGCGAGCGGCTTCCCCTGCTCGGTGACCATGAGGCGGGCGAGGTCGTCGTCGTTCTCGAGCATCAGATCGGCGAGGCGCCTGAGGATGCGCGCGCGCTCCTTCGCCGGGCGGTGCTTCCACTCGGGAAGTGCTCGCTCGGCGGCTGCCAGCGCCCGGCGAGTCTCGGCGGCGCCCATGCGTGGCACGTCCGCGATCGTCTCGCCCGTGGCGGGGTTGGTCACCTCGAACGTCTCCCCGGAGTCCGCGTCGATCCACTTTCCGTCGACGTAGGCCTGGCGGCGCAGCAGGGCGGGCTCGACTACGGTCACGCGGCGAACGATAATCGAGCGGATGGGAGCGCAGTTCGTGCGGCTCGACGCGGTGCGCGCATTCGAGCTCGCCGCCGGCGTGGCCGGGCAGCCGCTCTTCGGAGAAGGAGCGATGCTGAACCTGATCCGCTTCGAGCCGGGTGCGACGGTGTCGCTCCACAGCCACCCGCACGAGCAGCTCGGAATCGTGCTCGAGGGGATGCAGGCGCTCGTGGTCGAGGGCGTGCCGCACGAGCTCGGCCCATTCGAGGCGTACGTGCTCCCTGGAGGCGTCGAGCACTCGGCCTACTGCGGGCCCGAGGGCGCGCTCGTCCTCGACGTTTTCTGCCCGGTGCGAGAGGACTATCGCGAGCGATGGGAACACCTCGAGACGGGTCAGGCTGAAGCCTGACCCCGCGCCCAAGGAGGGTCGAGCCGGAGCCTGACGCACCGCGCGAGTTTGGGGTCAGGCTTTAGCCTGACCCCGGTCTTAGGTGTTCACACTCCTGCCGGCACGCCGGCAATCGCCTCGGTCACCGCACCACACGTCGTCACGGTCGACACGTTCTGAAGCGCGAAGTTGATCGACGCGTTGTGCCACTCCGCGTTCATCGTCGAGCACCCGTCCTCGGGGACGACCATGAAGTACCCCTGATCTGCCCCGGTGCGCGCCGTGTGCTCGACGGACATATTGGTCCACGCGCCTGTGACGATGACCGTGTCGCGGCCGAGCCCTTTGAGGAGCGTCTCCAGCTTCGTGTCGTGCCAGGCGTTCATCCGCATCTTCTCGACGACGAAGTCGCCGTCTTGCGCCTCCAACCCTTCCGCCGGCGCCGCGCCCCACGAGCCGCGCACGAGCGCACCCGTGTCCTTGACGCCCTGGTAGAGACCTGCGTTCAGCTTCAGTCCGGCCGCACCTTCCTCGACGATGTACCAGACGTGGATCACCGGGATGCCCTTGCTCCGACACGTCGCGGCGAGGGCTTTCACGTTCTCGACGACGTTCTGCTCCTTCGCGTGCTCGGGCGCGCCTGTTTCGGCGAAAGCACCGCCGTCCATCATCACGTCGTTCTGCATGTCCTGGATGATCAGCGCGCAGCGCGCTGGATCCAGGGTCAAAGCCTCGTCGTTCATTCACGTCCTCCTTCAGCGCATGTAGGGCTCGTGCCGCGGCCCGACGATCGCGCGGATCGAGTACAGCGATGTCGAGCTCGGGATGTAGATCGTTCGCCAATCCTCGCCGCCCCACGTGAGGTTGCCCGTGTTCTCCGGCACTCTGATCGTCCCGAGGTGCTCGCCGGCCGCCGAGATGATCCAGATGCCACCCGGGCCGGTAACCCAGATGTTGCCGCGCTCGTCGCACTTCATCCCGTCCGGGATCCCTTCCTCGATCACGCCGGAGCCGACGCCCTCGAAAAACATGCGGCCGTTCGACAGTGAGCCGTCGGCAGCGAGGTCCCACACCTTGATGTGCGCCCGCGGCGTGTCGTTGATGTAGACGAGCGACTCGTCGGGCGAGAAGCAGACGCCGTTCGGCATGTCGAACTCGTCCTTGTCGACGATGAGCTCCGGGTCGCCGCCCTCCGGCGGAATGCGGTACACGCCTTGAAATCCGAGCCGCAGCTTGCGCGGATGCCCGAAGCCGGGCATGCGCCCGTACCAGGGATCCGAGAAGTAGATCGCGCCGCTCGAGTGGACGACGACGTCGTTCGGGCTGTTCAGCTCCTCGCCCTGGAACTCCTGGGCGATGGTCTCGCGCGTCCCGTCCGGGCTCTCGCGGACGAGCGAGCTCGTCACGTGCTCGCAGACGAGCAAGTTGAGGTCGGCGTCGTACGTCATCCCGTTGCACTTGTTCGAGAAGTTCCGGACCTCGACGACCTTGCCGTCCGGCGTGTACTTGC
>JACCTK010000147.1 GCA_013812465.1 Actinomycetota bacterium | reverse complement strand
TCTGCTCCTCGACCTTCTTCTGGGCGTTCTCGATCTGCTTCGAGAGGATTCCGGCCTCCATCGGCTGGTCGTCCGGGATCTTGAAGCGGTTCATGATCCCGTGGATCCGGTCGCCCGCGAAGAGCCGAACGAGGTCGTCCTGGGCCGAGAGATAGAAGCGCGACTCGCCGGGGTCACCCTGGCGCCCTGAGCGTCCGCGGAGCTGGTTGTCGATGCGCCGAGCCTCGTGGCGTTCGGTGCCGAGCACGTATAGGCCACCGACCCCGACCACGCCCTCGCCGAGCTTGATGTCGACTCCGAGGCCGGCCATGTTCGTCGCGATCGTGACCGCCCCCGGCTGGCCCGCGTCCGTGATGATCTCGCCCTCGCGCTCGTGTTCCTTCGCGTTCAGGACGTTGTGCGGGATGCCCTTACGCTTCAGAAGCTCAGCCAGGAACTCCGACGTCTCGACGGCGATCGTGCCCACGAGAACGGGCTGCCCCTCCTCGTGGCGCTCGACGATGTCGTCGAGCACCGCCTGCCACTTCGCCTCGACCGTCTTGAAGATGTAGTCGTTCTCGTCCGCCCGCGCGATCGGCTCGTTCGTGGGGATCTCGACCACATGCAGGTTGTAGATCTCCACGAACTCCTTCTCCTCCGTCTTCGCCGTGCCGGTCATTCCTCCGAGCGTCTCGTACAGCCGGAAGTAGTTCTGGAGCGTGATCGTGGCAAGGGTGACGTTCTCCTCGCGGATGCGAACGCCCTCCTTAGCCTCGATCGCCTGATGCAGTCCCTCGCTCCAGCGCCGGCCCTCCATGATGCGCCCCGTGAACTCGTCGACGATCTTGACCTCGCCCTCCTGCACCACGTAGTCGACGTCGCGCCTGTACAGCGACTCCGCCTTGAGCGCCTGGGTCAGGTGGTTGACGAGGAGGACGTGGCTCGGCTCGTACAGGTTGTCGATCGCGAGCGCGTCCTCGACCGCCGCGATCGCGGTCTGCGCGGGCGAGACGGTCTTGAACTTCTCGTCGTACAGGTAGTCGGCGCCGGAGGTCTCGGTCTCGTCCTCTCCCTTCGCGGACTTGCGGGTCGCGGCCTGCCCGTGCAGGCCCTTGACCACGCGCGCGAACTGGTAGTAGGTCGACGCGGCCGTCTCCGGCTCGCCGGAGATGATGAGCGGCGTTCGGGCCTCGTCGATCAGGATCGAGTCGACCTCGTCCACGATCGCGTAGGCGTGGCTGCGCTGGACGGTTCCCTCGAGGGAGACCGCCATGTTGTCGCGCAGGTAGTCGAACCCGAACTCCGAGTTCGTCCCGTATACGACGTCGCAGGCATACGCCTTGCGGCGCTCCGCGAACGGCATCATGTTCTGAATCGAGCCGACGGACGAGCCGAGCAGGTCGTACACCGGACGCGTCCACTCCGAGTCGCGCTTGGCGAGGTAGTCGTTGGTGGTCACGAGATGAACGCCGCGACCCGTGAGCCCGTTCAAATAAAGTGCTTGGACGGCGACGAAGGTCTTTCCCTCACCCGTCTTCATCTCGGCGATATCGCCCTCGTGGAGGACGACCCCGCCCATCAGCTGCACGTCGAACAGGCGGACTCCGATCGTGCGCTTGAACGCTTCGCGCACGGCGGCGAACGCCTCGAAGATGATCTCCTCGAGGGTCTCCCCGTTCTCGAGGCGCTGCTTGAACTCAGCGGTCTTCGCGGTCAGCTCGGCGTCCGAGAGCGCCTCGAACTCGGGCTCGAGCGTGCCGATGTACGCAGCCTGCTCGGAGAGGCGCTTGAGGCGCCGCCCCTCGCCCATGCGGAGGACGCGCTCGAACTTCCCGAACGACTGGCTGGACACGGGCCTAGGGTACCGGCTCGGGTTCGGGGCGCTCTGCCACGCGATTCCCTCCACGCCGGCCACCAGACCGAGGTAGACGCCGCGCTACGCGCGCGAACCGCCGAGCAGCTCGAGCAACGAGGCTAGAGGGGCTCGACCTCGACCTCAAAGAGCGAGTCGGTGAGCCGCTGCGCCCGCACGACGAACGACGCGAAGCGCGTGGCGCCCAGTTGCTCCAGCTCGGGGAGCTGCGCGCCTGACGGCATGCCGTCGACTCGAATCAGGAGTCCGTCTGCGGTTCGCACCACCTCGAGCGCATCGCCGCTCGGAGCGTGTGACAGCTCGAGGATCCTGATCGAGCAGGCGCCCACCGCCCAGAGCTCCGGTCGCCGCCGGGCGACGGCGCGGTACGGAGGATCGATCGAGCCTTCGAGAGCCGCCGCCAACGGCAGTAGGTCGAAGCCGTCAGGCCCCTCTTCCAAGAGGACGAGCCCGTCCGGCAGCGTGACGAACTGCACCTCCTCTCCTGTCCTCCCAGGGGCCTCGACCAGCTTGACGGCATCCCATTCGCGCTGCCGCGGGATCCCTGTGATACCGGCCGCGAGCCAGTGCCGGCCAGGATCGAGCGGCATCAGCTGGAGGTCACGCGACTGCTTCGTCCTGCCCGCCGCCGGTCTTCTCGACGACGACGTCCTGGGCCGGCAGCAGGCCCGCGCCTCGCTTCTGAGCCTCGCGACGCGGCTCGTGCACGCGCTTGTCGCGGTAGCGCTCGATCTGGCGCTCGAGCTTCTCGACCAGCAGGTCGGTCGCCGCCTCGTAGGTGAGCGCGGACTCACGCGCGACCAGGTTCGGCCCCTTCGTGTGGACGATGGCCTCCGCGGAGTGATTGTCTCGGATCGAGGGGTTGTGCTCCCTCCACAGCGTCACCTCGACCACCGTCTGGTCGTACAACCGCTTGCCCAGCTTTCCGATGCGCTTCTCGACATATGCCCTCACCGAGTCGTCGAGGGTGTCGTGTCGAGCCTTGACCTCGAGCCTCATGGGCGCCCCTTCCGGATCGACGTCGGAAACGAAGACCGCATGCTCAATCTAACGAACTGCTCTCGCCAGGGTGATGACCTCGACGCGTCGTGCTCCGACCCGGCGAAGCGCCGACGCGCAGGCGTCGGCGGTTGCGCCCGACGTGTAGACGTCGTCGATGAGACACACGGCACGCGGAGCCTCTCCTTCGGCGATCACGCTGCCGCGCACGTTTCGGCGTCGGTCGGCGAGAGCGAGCCCTCGCTGACGCGGGAGCGAGCGGCTACGGCGGAGTGGCTCGCAGGTGGGCAGATCCCAGAGATCGCCGAGCGCGGCAGCGAGCCCTCTGGGAGGAACGACTCCGCGTCTCCAAGCGCGCTCCGGGTCGCCGGGAACGTGCGCAAGCGCGTCCACCTCGGGTCGCCCGACCACCTCGGCGACGAGCGCCGCTGCCTCGGCGGCGAGCTTTCTGCGCCCGTGCTCCTTCCACGAGCGGACGAGCGCCTTGGCACGACTGTCGTAGATGACGGCCGCACGGGCACGAGCGAAGGCGAGGCGGCGACCCGAGCATTCGGCGCAGCGCCTGACCGGCCAGGTACCGGGCGAGCCGCAGCGCTCGCAGACGGGTGGGCTCAGGCGGATTAGCTCTCCACGACAGCGTTCACAAAGGGCGCGACCGGGCCGCTCGCAGACTGCGCAGCGCTCCGGGAGCAGCAGATCGAGCACCACCTCATTGTCGGCGCCTATTCGTCACGACTTTGCGAAAAGATGCGATCGGCTTCCTGGAGAGTCTCCGCGGAGCCGATGTCGTACCAGTCACCCGGCAAGCGCCAGGTGTGAACCGACGTACGCGGGTAGAGCCACTCGATCAGGCGTCCCGGCTGGTCGGGATTGTTGCCCTCCGCCAGGTACTGCCGGATCAGCGGCAGGGTGTGGCGCGGGTAGAAGTAGAGCGCGACGCCGGCGAGAGTCGAGCGCGCGTCCTCGGGTTTCTCCTCGAAGAAGGTGATGCGATCCTGATCGTCTATCTCGACCTGGTTGTACTCGCCCATGAGGCTCAGGTCGCCGACGTCGTGGACGGCCAGCACTGGCGCGTCGACCTTCCGACCGTAGGCCGCGAAACCGGACACGTCTTCGCCGAACAGGTTGTCGCCGGCGACCACGACGAGGTCGTCGTCGAGCCCCGTCTCGTCGAGCACGAAGGCAGTGTCTCCGATCGCGCCGAGACGGTCGTCGTTCGAGGTCGTCCCGTCGTTCACGATCGTGACGTCATCCTTGTCCACCGCCCATTCCTCGAAGTGCGGAGTGAACTTCGCGTTCGTGACGACGATCGTCTCGTCGACGCCCATGGCCTGCAGCCGCTCCAGGACGTGATCCAGCATGGGCCTGCCGCCCACCTCGAGCAGCGCCTTGGGCTTGTCGAGGGTGAGCGGGTAGAGACGCGTCGCGTAGCCGGCTGCGAGGACGAGGGCCCTCATGGGGTCAGGTCTTCCATGTTCCACGCCATGACATCAGATTCCGGACCAGGACGACACGACCTCTATGTTCCCTCGTTCCAGCTCGCCAGGTAGTCGGCCTGCTCCGCGGTCAGCTGATCGATCTCGAGACCCATCGTCGTGAGCTTGAGTCGCGCGATCTCCTGGTCGATCTCCTTCGGCACGTCGTAGACGCGGCGCTCGAGGCCGGCGCCGTTCGCGACCACCCACTCAGCCGAGAGCGCCTGGTTCGCGAAGGACATGTCCATGACGATTGCGGGATGACCCTCGGCGGCAGCGAGGTTGACGAGTCGCCCGTCGGCGATCAGGTACAGGCGCCGGCCATCCGCCATCGTGAACTCGTCCACCAGGGCGCGCGCCTCACGGGTCTCGACCGCGAGGTCGCGCAGCGCCGCGATCTCGATCTCGACGTTGAAGTGCCCCGTGTTGGCGAGGATCGCGCCATCCTGCATGCGCTCGAAGTGCGATCTCGAGATGACGTTCTTGTCCCCCGTCGCCGTGCAGAACACGTCTCCGAGCGCCGCAGCCCGGTCCATCGGCATGACCTCGAAGCCGTCCATCGCGGCCTCGAGCGCGCGC
>JACCTK010000132.1 GCA_013812465.1 Actinomycetota bacterium | reverse complement strand
GTCTACGACCCTGCGTACACCGTGGTCGCGAAAATCGAGAAGGCGCTGTTGTCGCGGTGAAGGCGCTCGCGATCTACTTGATGTGCGGGCCGGACACCCCCGAGCTGGCCGAGGCTGCCGTCGCGGGGGGCGCGGACCTCGTCGAGCTCGGGTTCCCGTTCTCGGATCCGCTCGCGGACGGGCCGACGATCCGCCTGGCTGCCGAGCGTGCGCTCGCTCAGGGCATGCGAACCGCGGCCTGCCTCGAGTGCCTGCGAAGCACTCGCGAGCGAGTGGACGTCCCGCTCGTGCCGATGACCTACGCGGCTCTGCTCGAGGCGTATGGCTGGAAGCGGTTCGCAGAGGACGCGGCGATCGCCGGCGCGACCTCGCTGATCGTGGCGGATCTGCCGGTGGATCTCCGACCGGAGCTGCGCCGCGTCCAACTCATCGCTCCGACCTCGAGTGGTGAGCGCATCACGCTGGCCGCGAAACAGACGGACGGTTGGCTCTACCTCGTCACACTGACAGGAACCACGGGCGCGCGCAGCGCGCTGTCACCCGAGCTCGCCCCGCTAGTCGAACGGACACGGAACCTGACGGAGGCGCCTCTTTACGCCGGCTTCGGCATCTCGACGCCGGCACACGCAGCCGCGGCGGCCGAGCTCGCCGACGGGGTCGTCGTGGGGTCGGCGGCGCTGGAGGCAGCGGAGGAAGGCCCCTCGGCTCTGGAAGGCTTCGTCGCTTCGCTGCGCGCGGCCATCAGCTGAGGCGCTCGACGAGCCACTCACGCGCGACTCGCCACGCCTCCGTCGAGGCATCGATGTGCTCGAAGTGGCCGGTACGCGGCAGAACTCGCAGCTCGCAGGCATCGCCAAGCGCGTCCGCGGCGGCGCAGTAGGACTCGGAGATGAGCATCGAGACGGTCTCGTCCTTTTCGCCGTGGAGAACCAGCTGCTCGACTCCGAGCGGCAGGCGCTCACGGGGCGAGGCAAGCGCATAGCGCTCGGGATGCTCCTCGGGGGATCCGCCCATCAGCGCGAGTGTGGGCTCGTCCGAGGGTGAGGTGACGGCGGCGAGACGCAGGTCGGCGACACCGGCCTGCGACACGACGGCGCGAGGAACGATCCGTGGCGCAGCTCCCGGCGCCTCGCGCGAGAACGTCGGTCGTGCAGCCGCCCAGAGCGCAAGATGACCACCGGCGCTGTGCCCGATTGCGCCAACCCGCTCGAGATCGAGCGAGGCTTCGAGATCGCACAGAAGATCGACACCTGAGGCGATGTCGTCGAAGGTCTCCGGCCACCCGCCGCCGTTTCCTATCCGCCGGTATTCGAGATTCCACGCTGCGATGTCATGGTCGGCCAAGTCCTCGCAGACCTCTGTCATCAATGAGCGGTCGAAACGCGCCTTCCAGTAGCCGCCGTGAATAGCGATGGCGACCGGGTGCGGCCCTTGCCCGTCGGGCAGGAAGAGCTCGCCGAGGTGGCTGACGTCATCCCCGTAACGGTGCAGCGAGCGCGCGATGGCGGAGCGTAGCGTCTTCTGAACACCGCGACGGTTAGCCTTAACGGGTGGCCACCGATCTCAAGCGGATCGCGCTGCTCGGGGCCACCGGCTCGATTGGGCGGCAGGCGCTCGAGATCGTCGACGCGCACCCCGATCTCGAGATCGTCGCCCTCACCTCGGGCTCGCAGCCACTGGACGAGCTCGCGGCGCGGTATCGCGTCGAGCACGTCCAGGTCGGCGGCGATCTGACCGAGATCTTGGAAGCCTCCGAGCCCGATCTCGTCTTGAACGCGGTCGTCGGCTTCGCGGGAGTCGGCGCCACGCTCTGGGCGCTCGAACGCGGCGTCACGCTCGCGCTCGCGAACAAGGAGAGCCTCGTCGCCGCGGGCGACCTCGCGGTCGCCGCTTGGAAGCGGGGCGGAGGGCTTCTGCTTCCAGTCGACAGCGAGCACTCCGCGGTGTTCCAGTGCCTCGAAGGCCGCGACGCGGGGACGATCGCCTCGCTCGTGCTGACGGCCTCCGGAGGCCCGTTCAGAAACCATTCGCTCGCGGATCTCGAATCAGTGAGCGTGGAGGAGGCTCTCGCGCATCCCACCTGGTCCATGGGGCCGAAAGTCACGATCGACTCGGCCACTCTCGCGAACAAAGGACTCGAGCTGATCGAGGCGCACTATCTTTTCGAGCTTCCCTACAAAGAGATCGAAGTCGTCGTGCACCCGACCTCTGTCGTGCACAGCTTCGTCAGGTTCCGAGACGGCGCGGCGCTCGCCCACGTCGGCTACCCGGACATGCGCGTGCCGATCTCCTATGCGCTGACGTATCCCGAGCGCCGTGCGACCCAGGTGCCCGCCCTCGATCTCACGACGCCGCTCGCGCTGGAGTTCGAGCCGCCCGACCCCGAGCGCTTCCCGCTCCTGCCGCTTGCTCGCGAGGCGGGGGAGCGCGGTGGAACCTATCCGTGCGCATTCAACGCCGCCAACGAAGTCGCCGTCGCCGCGTTCCTGGACGAGCGCATCGGCTTCCTCGAGATCGCGCCGCTTGTCGAGGACGCGCTCGATCGTGCCGATGGGGGCGCTGTGAACGATCTTTCCGAGCTGATCGAGGTCGATGCGGACACGCGACGTCTTGCTCAGGAGAGGGCGAGGCGAGCCTCGCCCCTACGAGGACCCGCTTGAGCATCGCGATCTCCATCCTCGGTCTCGGCCTCCTGATCCTCATCCACGAGGCGGGGCACTTCTTCGCCTCGCTGGCAGTGGGATTGCGCCCGCGCAAGTTCTACGTGGGCTTTCCGCCTGCGCTCGTGAAGATGAAGAGGCGAGGCATCGAGTACGGCATCGGCACGATCCCACTCGGCGGCTTCGTCTCTATCCCCGGAATGCACCGTCCGGTGCCGCACGACGCCGAGCGCCGCTTCGAGCGAGCCGTCGAGGAGGATCCCGGGCTTGCCGGCCCTGTCGACCGCGTCAAGCGCGCGCTCATGGGCGACGACCTCGAGGGATCGCTCGAGACGCTCGACGATCTCGAGCGGGAGCTGAAAGCGCGCAAGCTCTCTCCCGCCTCGACGGCGTCGGCCGAGAAGGGGCTCAGAGAGCTGCGAGACGGTCTCGGTCCTGACGCGTATTGGAAGGCAGCGACGTGGAAACGCCTCGTCGCCATCGCCGCGGGCCCCGTCGCGAATATCGTGCTCGCGATCGTTCTCTTCACCTTCCTCTTCATGACCGGGAGCGGGAAGGCGACTCGAACCGTGGCCGAGGTGGTGCCGAGCTCACCGGCGGCTGAGGTGGGGCTCGAGGCGGGAGACCGCGTGATCGCCATCAACGACGAGACGGTCACGGCCTCGGACATCCCGGAGATCATCTCCGGCTCGGAGGGCGCCCCGCTTGTCCTCAGAGTGGTGCGAGACGGGGATGAGATCGTTCTCGGCCCCGTATCCGCTCGCCCGATCGAAGATGTCTATCGGCTGGGGTTCGGGCTCGAGGGGGTCGGCCTCGGCGCCGTCGACGCGGTTGGGCGCGCGTTCGAGGTCACCGGGATCATCTCCAAGGAGATCGTCTTCTCCCTCGGGCGTCTCGTGACCGGGGAGGGGCGCGAGAACGTGTCGAGCCCCATCGGCATCACGCAGGCGTCGTCGGATGCGGTCGAGCGCGGCGCCGAGAACTACCTGTGGGTGCTGGGTCTCATTTCGCTCTCGTTGGCGCTCCTGAATCTGCTGCCGCTGCTGCCGCTCGACGGCGGCCACATCCTCTTCTCGCTGATCGAGGGCGCCCGCGGAAGGTTCCTCAAGCGCGAGATCTACGAGCGCGTCTCGGTCGTGGGGCTCGGGCTCGTGCTTCTCCTCTTCTTCGTCGGGCTCTCGAACGACATCGGCCGCTTGTCGTAGACCCGCGGGGCTACGCTCTAGCCATGGCGAGCGACGTGCAGATCCGCGTCGGGAGCGTGCCGGTCGGCGGTGGCGCACCCGTCGTCGTGCAGTCGATGACGTTGACCAAGACGCACGACGTCGCGGCTACGACCGCGCAGATCGCGGCGCTCGCGTCAGCGGGGTGCGAGATCGTGCGCGTCGCCGTTCCGAAGAACGAGGACGTCGCGGCGCTGCAGCTGATCGTGCGCCTGTCGCCGATTCCCGTCATTGCGGACATCCACTTCAACGCCTCTCTGGCGTTGAAGGCGATCGATGCTGGTGTTGCCGCAGTCCGCATCAACCCTGGGAACATCGGCGGACCGGACAAGGTCGAGCAGGTGGTTCGCGCGGCGAAGGCGGCTGGCGTTCCGATGCGCATCGGAGCGAACTCCGGCTCATTGCCGAAGCACCTGCACAGGCTCGCTCAGCACGACCAGGCGGAAGCGCTCGTCGCGGCTGCCCTTGAGGAGGTCGAGCTCTTGGAGCGGCTCGAGTACCGCGACTTCAAGATCTCGGTCAAGGCGACTCACGTCCCGACGATGATCCGCGCGTATCGGATGCTGGCTGCCAAGGTGCCCTACCCGCTGCATCTCGGGGTGACCGAGGCCGGCACTGAGTTCGCGGGCGGGATCAAGAGCGCGGTCGGGATCGGCTCGCTGCTCGCGGACGGGATCGGGGACACGCTTCGCGTCTCGCTCACCGCGGATCCGGTGAAGGAGATCGAGGTCGCCTGGGAGATCCTGAAGGCGCTCGGCCTGCGCGAGCGCGGTCCCGTGATGATCGCGTGCCCCTCGTGCGGGCGTGACAACGTCGGCGTCGAGAACCTCGCGCACGTCGTCGAGGCCCGGCTGCGCGAGTATCCGCAGGCGTTCGAGGTCGCGGTGATGGGCTGCGCGGTGAACGGACCGGGGGAGGCGGGAGATGCCGATTTCGGGATCGCCGGCGGGCGCGACGTGGGGTTCATCTACGCGCATGGACGCGTCCTGCGCAAGGTCGCCTCGGAGACGCTGATCGACGAGCTATTTCGGGAGATCGACCTCTGGCTCGAAGACGGGATGAAGCGGCCCAAGCGCCTCAAGATGGCCAAGCCCGCTGCACTGGCGATGGCGGAAGCATCACTGATTCCGCTCGACTAGCCTAGGTCGATGGTCGCGCGGCAGTCCCAGCTGTTCATCCCGACTCTGCGCGAAGCCCCGGCCGACGCGGAGGCGATCTCGCACAAGCTGCTCGTGCGCGGCGGCTACATTCGCCAGGTCAGCGCCGGAGTCTGGACGTTCCTGCCGCTCGGCTGGCGAGTGCACCAGAAGGTCGTGCAGATCATCCGCGAGGAGATGGACGCGATCGGCGGACAGGAGATGCTCATGCCCGTCCTCACGCCGTACGAGCTCTGGCAGCAGTCGGGCCGCGACTACATCCTGGAGATCTTTCGTCTCCAGGATCGAAACGGGCGCGAATACGTGCTGCCGATGACTCACGAGGAGACGGTGACGTTTCACGCGCGCGAGCTCGCGAGCTACCGCCAGCTGCCGCAACTCCTCTATCACTTCTCGATCAAGGAGCGGGACGAGCCACGCTCTCGCGGCGGGCTCATCCGGCTGCGCGAGTTCATCATGAAGGACGCGTATTCGTTCGATCGCGACGACGAGGGTCTCGACGTCAGCTTTCGCAAGAACGAGCGTGCGTACCACCGGATGTTCGAGCGTTGCGGCCTCGAATACTCGGCTGTCCAGGCCGAGTCGGGGATGATGGGCGGCAAGGAGTCGATCGACTTCCTGGCACCCGCAGGCTCTGGTGAGAACGTGCTCGTCACGTGTGAGAACGGCGACTACGCTGCGGATCTCGAGATCGCGAAGGGCGTTCCTCGTGCGCCGACCTTTCCCGAAGCACATGACGCGCCAAAGGAGGTCGCAACTCCTGGGGTGACCACGATCGAGGCACTCGCGGAGCTCCTCGGGATCGACGACGCCGCGACCTCGAAGGCGATGCCCGTGACGAGGGCTGACGACGAAAGACTCGTGCTCGGTCTCGTGCGCGGAGACGACCGTCTGTCCGAGTCGAAGATGCTCGGCGTGCTCGGCAGCGACTACCGGCCCGCGACCGATGAGGAGATCCGCAGTGCGTTCGGCGCGAGCGGAGGCTCACTCGGTCCGGTCGGTCTCGAGGTGGAGGTGCTCGCCGACGAGGCGCTTCGCGAGGGCCAGTTCGTCGCAGGAGCGAACCGCGACGGCTGGCACCTGCTCGGCGTCGAGGCGGGGCGCGACTACGCGACGCGCTTCGTGGACATCCGCGAGGCTCGCATCGGGGACAGCTGCCCCGAGTGCGGCGGCGCCCTGCGCTTCGAGACCGCGATCGAGATCGGCCACATCTTCAAGTTCGGCACGCGGTACTCCGAGCCACTCGACGCCACGTTCCTGGACGAAGACGGGACGGAGAAGTCGCTCATCGGAGGTAGCTATGGAGTCGGTCCCGCGCGCGTCCTGGCTGCGGTCGTCGAGCAGAGCCACGACGAGAACGGGATCGTATGGCCGAAGTCGATAGCGCCGTACGACGTTCATGTCCTCGCGCTGCACGGCGGCTCCGACGAGGTGCTCGCCGCGGCCGAGACGGTTGCATCGGAGCTCGAGACGGTAGGCGTGGACGTGCTATATGACGAACGCGACGAGCGCCCAGGGGAGAAGTTCGCGGATGCCGACCTGATCGGCTGTCCCACTCGAGTCATCGTCGGGAAGAAGACCCTCGACGATCGCGCTGTGGACGTTCGCACGCGCGACGGGGCCACCGACGAGCGCGTCTCGAGCTCAGACGTGGTGAAATGGGTCCTGCGGGACTGATGGCGAAGCGGCGGAAATACTCAAACGACACCTTCGGGCC
>JACCTK010000120.1 GCA_013812465.1 Actinomycetota bacterium | reverse complement strand
CCGTCGCCCCGAGCTACAAGAGGCCGCAGCAGTACCAATCCGACTGTAGTAGTCCATGTCTTCTGCATCGCCCCTAGTTCGGGTGAAGGCATCCCCGAAAGGAGTGATCGAAAAACCCATAAAGCCCGGGATCTCCGCCGGTATCAGTCCTCCAAACGGGGGAGGGGCCTTCAAGCAGGAACGGGACGTCGTCTCGGGAATCGAAAGCGGTGAACCTGGGCGCAGGGCTCCTGGGGCTGCTCGCGGGACTCGTCGTGGGGCCGCTCGCCGACCGGCTCGCGACCAATGCGCCAATTCATGCCCCGCTGTTTCGGAGCGTGGCGTTCTCGGCGCGGCTTCCGCTCGTCATGGCCGCCACCGCTCTCTTGGGCGCGGCATCGGGGCTCGTCTTCGGCTTCACGCCCGAGGCGGCCATAGCAGCGTTCTTCTGCTGGGTTCTCGTGGTGATAACCAGGACCGACCTCGAGCATCGGCTGATCCCGGACCGGATCGTGTTGCCGAGCGCTGTTCTCGTGGCAGCGGCGCGAACCCTGGACGAGCCGAGCCCTGCCTGGGTGCTGGGTGGGCTCGCAGCCGGCCTGGCGCTGTTCCTGCTCGTTCTCGCGTACCCGAAAGGGATGGGTATGGGGGACGTCAAGCTCGCCCTGTTCATGGGTGCGGGGCTCGGGCTCTCCGTCGTAGTCGGTCTCTTTCTCGGCTTCATCGCCGGCGCGGCGCCAGCGATCGTCCTCCTCGTGCGCCACGGGCGGGAGGCTCGCAAGCGGGCGATCCCGCTCGGGCCCTTCCTCGCGCTCGGCGCGGTGATCGCCCTCTTCGCCGGAGACGCCATCCTCGACTGGTATCTGAGTTGAGCTCGGGGGCCCGTAGGGGCGAGGCTTGCCTCGCCCTCGTCCGCCGTTGGAGCATGGAGGTCGAGGCGAGCGTCGCGGTCACGTAAGAAAAGCGTTCAGAACGCTCCGGAGAGCTTCAGCGCCGGGTCGCGAACGCCGATTCTCCTCCCATGGAATCCGCGCCGACGCCTGCCCGCGTGCTGCCGCCTGTCGACGGAGGGCTGCTCGCGGTCGGGGCGAACCGAGCGGCCGCCGCGGCTGCGGAAATCGCGACCGCGGCACAGGCCATCGATGCGGCCGTCGAGGCGCTGCACGCTTCGATCACCGGCCTCCTGCCGTCGGTGTTCGTCTTCGAGCACGGCCGGCTCTGGCTGGTCGCGCAGCGCGGATACGCGGTCGTGCCGGACGGTTTGAGCGTGGAGCGGGGGGTCATGGGCCGGGCGGTTCGGCTCGGCCGTCCGCAGCTCGCCGCCGACGTTCGCGCCGATCCCGACTTCGTCCCGACGTTTCCGGGGATCCTGACCGAGCTCGCCGTGCCACTCCGCGTCGGTCGGGTCGTCGTCGGGGCGCTCAACATCGAGTCGGAACGCGCCCTTCCGGATGGCGCCGTGCAGCTCATCCGACCCCTCGCTTCCGTCCTCGCGCCGCTTGCGCAGGAGCTTCGAGCAGGCGGCGCCCTCGATCTTCCCGCGCTCGCGCGATTGTTCGTCCACTTGAGCAGCATCCGCGATCCGGACGAGATCGCCGCGCTCGCAGCAGCGTCTCTTCCCCGCGTGCTGCCCGTGGAGGTGAGTCAGGTCGTCGTCTGGAACGTGCTCGGCTCTCCCCTCGAGCTTGCCTCCTGGTCGCAGGATGGAGCCAATCAGTCGCCGCTCACCGGCGCCGAGCTCGAGGCGGTGCGCGCTCGAGCGGATCCGACCGGCGTGTGCGAGGTGCTCGACCTCGAGACCTCGGCGAGGCGCATCCCCGGTCGCGGCTTGGTGATTTGGCTGCCGCTCCGTGCAAACGGCGCCGAGCTCGGAGCGCTGGTGGCGCGTGGCCGCGCAGGAGAGCTGATGGATTCCGTTCCCCTCGACGGGGCGGCGCTTCTCGCGGCGCACGTGGCCGCCTCGCTCGATGCCGCGATCTCACTGAGGCGCGAGCGGCAGAGCGCGGTCACGGATCTGCTCACCGGAATACTCAATCGTCGCGGCCTCGAGGAGAGGCTCGAGGACGAGATCGCGCTCGCACAGGAGCGCCGCTTGCCCGTGAGTCTGCTCGTGATCGATTGCGATGACTTCAAGGAGATCAACGACCGCGCCGGTCACGAGTTCGGTGACGCGCTTCTGCACCAGATCGCGCGCGTGCTCGTGCAGGTGCTCCCCGAGGGCGCCGAACCGGCTCGGCTCGGCGGTGACGAGTTCGTCGTCATGCTGCCGGGTGCCGGCGCCGACGCCGCGGAGGCGCTGGGTGGAAGGATCCGGAGGGTTCTCGCGGACGGGCTCACGGATGCGGGCTTTCCGCTCCGAATCAGCGCAGGGATCTCGACGTTCCCGTTCGACGGGGCCTCTCCTAGCGCGCTCTTGCGGGCAGCCGACCAGGCGCTCTACTCGGCGAAGAGCCAAGGAAAGGATCGGATAGCGTCGTTCCGAGACGTGGTGCGCGGCGTATCGCCGATCTCCACCCCGAGCGGCGCGGCCCTCAACGACTCCCAACGCCGCGGACGAGGTGAAGGATCGGTTCTCTCCGACGTCGTGGTCGCCACTGCCGCGATCGATGCCGAGGAAACGGTCGAGGGTGTCTGTGACCGCCTCTGCAAATCGCTCGTCTTCGTCGTGGGCGCGACTGCGTGCTCCGCGTCGCGAGTCGTGGGGGACTATCTCGTGGACGCGACGGAGCACGCCCTCCGTGAGATCTGGCTCGGTGACACCGCGGCCTATCGGATCTCGGACTTTCCACTGACAGCGGAGACGCTTCGCACGGGCGAGCCGCGTGCAGTCTCTTTCGCGCACGGAGACGTCGATCCCGCCGAAGCATTCATCCTCCGGGAGATCGGGATGAATGCGCTCCTGATGCTTCCCCTGCACGTCGGCGGTCGGCCGTGGGGGTTGGTCGAGCTGTACGAGATGCGCCTTCGGCAGTTCACCGAGGACGACGTGGCGATCGCGGGGTTTCTTACGGCACAAGCCCAGCGTCGGCTCGACGTTATCGAGCTGGGGAGCACTCCGCTCCGCCGGCCGCCCGTCTACGAGCTCCCGCCCGACGACGCCGAGAGAGCCGAGAGATAGGCGCAGCGCCGGTCGTCCGCGGGAAGGGGCGACGGGCCGATTCGCAGCGTGGTGTATTCGGCGTCCTCGAGCACGAGGATCGCGCCTGTCGTGAGCGGGGTGGGCTCGATCTCCGTGAGCCTGTAGGCGACGCCGGGCACGAACGCGAGCACCGCCACCTCAGGGAGTGGCTGCTCACGCGGCGTGAGCTCCACCTCGCGTTCGGAGAGCCGCTCTTCGCGGTCGGCGAGCGCTCGCTCGCGTTGCTCGACTGCCTCACGTTTCAGCTCCACGGCGCCGAGCTCGCTGCGCCGGCGCGCGAGCTCGGCCTCACCGGCGAGAAGCTGTTCCTCCCGTTCCCCGAGGGCACGTGTCGTGCTGGCAAGCTCCGATTCGCGGAGATCGAGATCGCCGGTCCCAACACGGAGGACCCGCTCGACCGATGCGCGCGAGTCCCGCAGGAGCTGCTCGCGCCGCTCGAGATCCGCGACGGTCTCGTGGAGCCGCGCCACCTGCTCTTCGAGTCCGCGACGACGCGTCAGAAGGAGATTCTCGAGCTGCTCCTCTGGTGTTTGGGCCTGGGCCATACGTGTCTTGCTGTCGGGGGCCGTGTATCGAGGGCTCGACAGCGAATGAGCCGGCGGACAGTCCTCAGCCGTCGATTTCGGAGCAATCCGCCGGCTGCTCGTATCTTCGCTTATCGCGAGCTGTTTCCTTCCGATTGAGAAGAATCATGCAAAAGAGGGTCAAGCTCTTCCGGGTAGAAACCGATAACCCCGTCATGGACCCCACCGGCGCACGTCTCCTTGCAGCCCGCATCAAGGCGGGCGTTTCAGTCGGAACGAGGATCGAGCTCGTGGATAACGGCGACGAGCCGTCCGGCCTCTGCGCCGGCGATCGCGGCGTTGTCGACGACATCAACGAGCGTGGCCTCGTACGCGTGATCTGGGACCGGGGGATGGTGGTCGACATCGACCCGGACCACACGCACTTCCGACCGCTCGCCGTATAAATCGTCTTCAGCCGTCGAACGGGCAAGGCTTGCCTCGCCCTACAGTCGAAGACCTTCCACCTTGGCTCGCGTGCTTGGTTCGCGTGGCAGTCGGGCCGGAGGCCGGCTCAGCCGGCCGGGAGGCTTCACGCATCAGAACCCGCTCGCGATGCACAAAAGGAGCGGGGTTCCCGGGGGAACCCATGGGGTTCCCCCACGATTACAGCGGTTCCCAGCGGGGGAGCGTGAGCTTCAACGTCGTGGGCCCACCAGGGGCGCTCTCGAGCTCGAACGTGCCGCCCACCATCCGGACGCGTTCCGCGATCCCGACGA
>JACCTK010000118.1 GCA_013812465.1 Actinomycetota bacterium | reverse complement strand
CGCATGTACGACATCGTCCAGTCCGGCCACGTCCCGGTGATCTCCGCGATGGGGAACCTCCCGGTCGTCAAGGATCTCGTCGTGGACATGGAGCCCTTCTGGGGGAAGATCCGCGCGGTACAGCCGTGGCTCGATTCCGGCTACAGCGATCCCGGCGAGAAGGAGCACGTCGTCTCGCAGGAGCAGATGGACGTCATCCACAAGGAGTCGCTCTGCATCATGTGCGGCTGCTGCGTCTCGGAGTGCAACTCGATGGAGGCCGACCCCGACTTCCTCGGCCCGGCCGCGCTCGCAAAGGGCATGCGCTTCGTCGGCGACGCCCGCGACAAGACGGAAGTCGAGCGGCTCCAGTCCTACTCGGGGGAGCACGGGATCTGGGACTGCACGCGCTGTTACTTCTGCCAGGAGCGCTGTCCGAAGGGCGTCGATCCGCGCGATGCGATCGCCAAGCTGGGCGCGCAGGCGATGGCGAAGGGCATCGACACGGACCTGGGTGCGAAGCACGCGAAGTGGTTCGTGACCTCCGCGAAGACGACAGGCTGGCTCCGTGAGACCGAGCTCGTCCCGAAGACCCAGGGCGTCGTCAGCGCGATCACGGAGGTCGGATTCGCCATGCAGCTCTTCAAGCGCGGCAAGGTGCCGCCTCCGGTTCCGCCCCATGTGGCGGAGAACGTGGGCGAGGCGCGGGCGCTCTACGACCTCGTCAAGCAGCAGGGCCGAGACGGCGCGGCGGGAATCGTGCAGGTCGAGAAGCCGCTCGGACGGCTTGAGTTCGAGCACGAGCAGGAGGGGCACGAGCCGTACGGCGAGGGCTCCTTCCCGAGGCCGCAACCGCTTCTGGGCGAGGACGAGGCGCCGACGACGCAATGAGAACGGTTGCCTACTACAAGGGCTGTCTCGCATCGCTTTCCGCGAAGGAGCTCGACATCTCGACGCAGGCGCTCGCGCCCAAGGTCGGCCTGGAGCTGGTCGAGCTCGAGTCGGTCACCTGCTGCGGCGCCGGCGACATCCACGAGGCGGAGCCCGACTTCTACCTGCACCTGAACGCGCGCATCCTCGCCTACGCGGAGGAGACCGGCGCGGACACGCTGATGACGGTGTGCAACGTCTGCACGCTCAATCTGCGCCAGGCTAACCATGCGCTCAAGGGCGACGCCGCGCTTCTCGACCGGGTGAACGAGAACCTGGAAGCTGTCGGAGCGCCACAGTACTCGGGTGGCGTCGAGGTCCTGCACCTCCTCTGGCTGGTCGCGGCCGGAGAAGGGTACGAGCTGCTCCAGGAGGCGGCGCACAAAGGGCTCAAGGGACTCAAGATCGCGCCCTTCTACGGCTGCCAGATCCTTCGTCCGTCGAAGCTCCTCGGCTTCGAGGATCCGGACAAGCCCTCGTCGCTCGAGCGCATCATCGAGGCCTGCGGCGGTGAGCCGATCGACTATCCGGCCAAGATCAAGTGCTGTGGCTTTCCGATCATCCAGGCGCGCGAGGAAGTCGCGCTGGCCGAGCTCATCCAGCCGATCGAGCAGGCGCGCGAGGCTGGCGCCGACGCGATGGTGACGCCCTGCCCGCTCTGCCACCTCTCGCTGGATGCCTGGCAGCTCAAGCTCCGCGAGCAGACGGGAAAGGACTTCCAGATGCCGATCCTGCATCTCTCGCAGCTGATCGGCGTCGCCGCCGGTCTCGACGGCGCCGACCTCAAGTTCAAGCGCCACGTGATCTCCGTCGCGCCCGTCGTCGAGAAGCTGTCCGTCTGATCTCCCTCCAAGTGACACAGTGTCACTTGGTCTGCTGATGGTCGCCTGGATCTTCGCTGTCATCGTGGCAGCAGCGGGAGGCGCGCTCGCCTGGGGCTGGTTCGAGGCGGGATGGCTGAGGAAGCGGGTGCTCGAGATCGAGGTCGAGGGCGTCCCGGCCGAGCTCGACGGCCTCCGCATCGCCCATCTCTCCGACTTCCACCTCGGCGTGCCCTCACGAGGCAAGAGAGCGGTCGACGAGGCGGTGACCTGGGTCGCGGAGCGGCGTCCCGAGCTCGTGTGTGTGACCGGGGATCTTCTCTCGCGACGCTCCGGCCGTCTCGAGCTCGAGCGGCTGCTCGAGAAGCTCGCCCCCTGTCTTCTCGTCCTAGGGAACCACGACTTCGCGGACAGCCGCGACCCGTTCTCGCAGCGCATCGATCCGGCGCTCTACGCCGCACTCGAGGGAGTGGTCGTGCTCGGTGACGAGACGGTCGACCTCGAGCTGCGCGGTCGGCGCGTGCAGATCGTGGGCGTCGAGCCGCGGACCTACGCGTCACGCAGCGCGGAGCCGCACCTGCTCGCCGATCGCGACGCGGCGCTCCGCATCCTGCTCTGCCACTTCCCCGGGATCGCGAGGCGGATTCCTCCGGGATCGTTCGACCTGATCCTCGCGGGGCACTACCACGCCGGCCAGATCGTGGCGCCGTTCCCCGGCGGTGGGCTCAACCTCGCCCATCCACGAATACGAGACCTCCAGGGCGTCTACCGCTACGGCTCGACGTCGCTCCACGTGTCCTCCGGCCTGGGGACGACATTCATGCCGTTTCGCTTCTTCGCCCGGCCCGAGGTCACCGAGCTGGTTGTACGATCGAAGTGATGGAGCAGGCCCTCATCGCGGCGGACGTGCTCAAACGGTACGCGGCCGACGCCGCTCTCGGGGTCAGCGGCGTCGCCGGGCTCGCAAACGGCCCACTCAACCGGGGAAAGTCCGTGTCCGTCTCAGGCGACGAGGACACACTCGCGATCGAGCTCAACCTCGAGCTCGAGTGGGGCCAGAGCTGCGCGGAGGTCGGCAAGGAGGTGCAGCGGCGCGTCTCGGAGTATCTCGAGCGGATGGCGAACGTCACGCCCGCGTCGGTCGAGGTCGTCGTCGGCGCCGTGAGCCCGCCTCCGCCCAGACGATGACGTCCCGCCTCACCGGGCTCACGGGAGCGACGCTCGAGACCGCTCCCTCCGTCTGCCAGACCTGCGTTTGGTGGCAGACACGGGGAAACCGCGAGCCCGAGAAGCGGAAGTGGGTCGAGCGGGCCGAGGCGGAATGGGGGGCGTGGGGCACGATCTACCGAGACGACGACGGCCGCGTGCTCGGCTCCATGCAGTACGGGCCGTCGCAGCTCTTCCCTCGCGCCGCCGATCTTCCAGCGGGGCCCGCGTCGGACGACGCGGTGCTCGTCACGTGCGCGTATCTGCTGTCGGACTCGCAGCCGTGGGTGGAGCAGTCGTTGTTCTTGGCGGCGATCGGAGAGACCCGGGACAAGGGCGTCCGCGCCCTCGAGGCGTTCGCGTACCGCTACCGCGAGGGAACTCCTCCGGCGGAGCGGTTCCTCGTGCATCGAACGGTCTTCCCGAGAGACTTCCTGGCCGACTTCGGGTTTCACACGCTCCGCTCCGCCGGACGCATCGAGCTCGCGCGGCTCGAGCTCGGAGGATTGCAGCCGGTCGAGGAGGGCACGCGGGAAAAGGTGCTGAAGGTCGTCAAGGACGCGTTCCAGCCGGCGCCTGCTCCCGCGCCGCCTGGTTAGAC
>JACCTK010000084.1 GCA_013812465.1 Actinomycetota bacterium | reverse complement strand
GAGTGCGAGATTCTCCGTCGCCCGATGCGGCTCCCCGGCAAGCGCGCCGAGCGCGGTCACGATGAACACGGGATAGAGCGGGAGGGCGAACTCGGGTGTGACGCCCTGCGATGCCGCGTGGATGAGGAGCACGAGTCCGGCCGCGATCCAGAGCGCGACGATGAGTCGCCAGTCTCGCGGCCGCCGGAGGACGAGCCCGACGAGCCCGAGCGCGAGCCAGAACGGCGGACGCGGGAAGCGCGGCGTGACCCGGTTCAGTAGCTCCGTGACGATGTCGACGCCCTCGCGCGAGGGCAGGTCGGCGTCCCAGGCGCGAACCTGGCTCACGATCTCCGAATAGCGCTGCTGTTGCTCCTCATCGCTCCAGACGAGCGACGGGTCGGCGAGCGTGCACGAGTCGATGTAGTCGGACGCGCACCAGACGAAGCCGTACGGCACCGCTTCGACGAGCACGTGCGCCTGCGGATTGGGCAGGGTCACTCCGTCCGCCTCGAAGGTCGGTGGCGGCGCCTCCGGCGCAGTCTGCGCGCGCGGCCTGATGTCCTCTCGCAGCGGCGCCTGCGTCAGGAACTCACGGAACGCGTCCGCGGCCCCGCGCAGGTACGTCCCCGGATGCTCGCGGATAGCCTCGACCGCGGAGTCGAAGAGGATGTCGTAGTTCTCGTCCGTGCCGAGGGCGCGGTCGGAGAGGGCGATCAGGCGGACGGTCTCGTAGTTCGATCCGTTCTCGAGGTACGCCCCGAGTGGCACGCCCAGGCCGGCGTGAGGCTCGCTCGTCAGCACCTCGTCCTCGATCAGGCGACTAAGGCGCTGCGATGCGTCGCCGTTCTCCGGCGAGATCGTCTGATCGGCGAGGAAGACGCGGAGGAACGGCACCCACGCGCGGCCGCCGCGGGCCACCGTCGTGTCGTCATAGCGGATGCCGTTGTGCAGCGACCAGACGCCGAGGAGGCCGATGGCGGCGACCGAGGAGGCCGCCGACCACGCGAGACGGTTTCTCCAGGCGGTCGGGACGAGAAACGGCAGCAGGACGAACGGCAAAAGAACCTGGTTCGCTGGCCGAACCAGGACGAGCAGCGCGATGCCCGCGCCGAGTGCCGCGAATCTCCAGCCGGAAGGCCGGCGGAGCGTTCGCGCCAGGCCAAGTGCCCAGAGGGCGAGGCCGGTGGCGAAGACCGCGTCGCTCGAGGCTTGGTGATAGAGCGTGGCGTAGGCCGGATAGACGAGGAGCAAAGCCGCGGTCAGGACTGCGGGCAGGCGTCCGAAGGTGAGCGCCGTCCCGCTCCACGCCACGATCGAGGTCGCGTAGAGGACGCCGAGCAGGACCTCCAGCAGAACTGCTCCACCGATGTCCAGAGGCAACCCGAGCACGAGCGGTGTGAGCGGGGTTCGGAAGAGCTGGAGCGAGTCCAGCGGGGGCTCGGAGTCGAGAAGCTGCAGGTAGTAGGCGAGGTAGTCCCAGGAGTCGCGGCCCTTGGCGAGTGGCCAGCCGAGCGCGACGAACCAGTATTCCGCCGTCGCAAGCACGAAGAGGAGAGCCGCCGCCTTCCGCGTCGGGATGAACGCATCCAGCCGACTCCACGCGCGACTCATCGGCGCATACCTCGCCTGACGACACGGCCGACCCGCTTCCAGGCGCCCCGTTCGAGCCGACCCACCCGCGTCTCCAGCTCTTCGATCCTGGCGCCGAGTGCGAGCGCGAAGTCCGACTCCTCGAGCGCGCTCGACTCCGCCGCGAACTCGGCCGCCGCGGCCACGTCCAACCTGCCGAAGTCGGAAGGAGCGCCTTGTAACAGACTGTTACTAGATCGTACTTCCGCCGCCTGAGGGTCGGCGCTGTTGCCGAAGCCGAGCGCGCGCAATCGTTCTCGGAGCCGCGTGTCGAGCGCGAGCGATCCGTCCTCGAGCCCACGCGCGAGCGCGTCGTCGTCCACGACGAGCGGCTCGTAGAACTGCTCGAGCCCACCCGCGCGGTACGCCTTGTGCGCCTCGGCCATGTGGTTCGGGATCCCCTTCTCGGTGTTTCGCTCGAGCGCGACGAACTGCGTGACGTACTTGCGCACGGAATGCTCCAGGGAGCGCACGGGGAAGTGCAGGATCTCGAGCGGGTACCACCCGCGCAGGGGCAGAAGACCCTCGCCGAAGGCCTCATGGTTGCCGCGTCCTATTCGAACGTCGGGGACGGCTCGGTGGGCCGACTTCGAGTGCGTGCTCAGCGGGTGGTGGTGGAACGCGGGAGTGCGCAAGCGCGCCGTCATCCGCTCGGAGAATGAGCGGCCGTCATCCGGGCGGGGGACGAAGTTCCGCCAAGCTGCGCGAACGACCCCGTAACGCGCGGGGATCGCCGCCAGGACCTCCCCGAGCCCGGCGCCCTGCGGCCACCAGAACTCGTCGGCATCCGTATTCAACACCCA
>JACCTK010000066.1 GCA_013812465.1 Actinomycetota bacterium | reverse complement strand
GGCGCCACTCGAGCGAGCGCACGGTGGCGGGTGCTCGGTCGACGCGGTAACGAGCGACGTAGCGATCGGAGAACTCGCGGAGTGTGAGCGGCTCATTGATGAGCCCGCCTCGCATGCGGGGAAGCTCGACGTCCCGGAACCACGCTCGAGCCTTCGAGGGCGAGGAGAAGCCCGCCTGACGGCGGCGGGCTCCTGTCTCGTCAGTCCAGCGGATGCCGACGCCGGTCGACGTCGTGTAAACGGAGCCGCGTTGCTCAGCGGGCACCGTCGAGGACCTCCCCAAACCACGAATGGGCTAGCGAGCGGGCTCGCTCGTGCGCACGGTTGTGGAGCTCTTCCGCAGCCTCGTCGCTCAGTGAGCCGAACGCGGCACGCTCGAATGGGTCGAGGATCGAGTAGACGTGCTCGCAGAACTTCGTCTCGTTCCCGGCGTTCAGGAGCGAGTCGAAGAGCCCGAGGGCATCGACCTCAACCACGAAGCTCTCGACGACGTCGCGGTCGATGGTGACGGTTTCAGCTCGCATGGTGAATGCTCCTCTCGACGTGCTCCTCGGCGAGCTGCACCTGGAACACGAGCTGCTCGATAGCTTTGTCGGCTTCCCCGACAGTCCACCGGGCAGAGCGCCGAACGAGGTAGGCGCGACCGAGCAGAGCGAGGGCCTCTTGTACCAAGAGCCTCTCACCGTCGGCCTCGTCCGTGCAGAGCGTGACGACGTCCGTGAGGTCGGTCGCCGCCTGATTCGCCCGCTCTTCCGCCTTCTCAAGCAAGGCATCAACCTGCTCGACCTGGCTTGTCGCGGACTTGGTTGCCGTCGTCATGGACGGCCTCCTCTCAGATAAGCGAAGCCCGCCGAGCGTCGCGATTGCGCCGCGAGCCCGACGGGCTCTCGCAGTTTCGCAATGATCTCGGAAGGCGCCTGGCGCAATCAGGCATGAACCGAACACTACGCCTCCTCCCGGACCGACACAAGTGAGCACTCCGGCCGCGTCCCCTCGAGCCACGCCTCGAGCTCGGCCTCGGAGAACCGGAGCACGTTGGAACCGAGACGCCGGCCACCGGGCAGCTTCCCGCTCCGGTGCCAGCGGAGCACGGTCTCGGCGCTGACCGCAAGGCGATCGGCGACCTCGGAGGTTCTGAGCAAGCGGTCAGCGGCGGTCGGGCGGGCGCTCACCCCCGGACCTCCGCGTGGCAACCAGCCTGCAATCCCCGTTCCAGGCCCATTGGAATCGCGGCAGACGAGTTCCCCGTCGTGCCGCTGCTCTTCGGCGCTGTCGTCTGGGGCGGCGCCTGGATGATCGGCGACCGGGTGCGACAGCGCCGCCAACGGATCACAGACCTGGAGGAGCGAGCGTTGCGGGCCGAGCGGGACACGGAGCGCGAGCGCCGGCTTGCCACCGCGGAGGAGCGCACTCGGATCGCGCGCGAGCTTCACGACTCCGCCGGTCACGCGATCAACGTGATCCTCGTGCAGGCTGGCGCTGCGCGCCTCTTGCAAGAGCAGGACCCGGTGGGAACGCGGGCCGCGCTCGAGACGATCGAGAACGTCGCCCGCGAGACGGTTGGCGAGATCGACCAGCTCGTACGCGCGCTGCGTGACGACGACGCCGCGGCGTCGGGCGAGGTGGAGCCACCTCCCGGCCTCGCCGCGCTCGACTTGCTCGTCGAGCGCCATCGCGCGTCCGGACATGCCGTCGCCGTTCGCATCGATGGATCACGTCCGCCACTCACTCCCGGTGTCGACCGAGCCGCGTATCGGATCCTCCAGGAGGCCCTCACCAACGCCGCCCGGCACGGAAGTGGAAACGCGGAGGTCGTGGTCACCTTCGGCGCCGATGCGCTCGAGCTCCTCGTGACCAACCCGACCGCTGTCGGTGGGTCTTCCCTCGAGGGGCACGGGATCGTCGGAATGCGCGAGCGAACGGCAATGCTCGGTGGTCGCCTCGCCGCTGAGGCGGGCGACGGCCGCTTCAGTGTGCGCGTCCGCCTGCCTTACCGAAGCGGAGAGCGGCGTTGAGCTTCGGGAGGGTCCGTGTCCTGCTGGTCGACGACGACGCCCTCATGCGCGCAGGCCTCAAAGCAGTGCTCTCTAGCGACGCGTCGATCGAGGTCGTCGGCGAGGCGGGCGACGGCCGCGCCGCGGTCGTCGAGACGCGTGGCCTCGCTCCTGACGTCGTGCTGATGGACGTCCGCATGCCCGACCTCGACGGCATCTCGGCGACGCGCGAGATCGTCGCCTTCTCACCCGACGCAAGGGTCGTGATTCTCACCACGTTCGAGCAGGAGGACTACATCTTCGGCGCGCTCGACGCGGGCGCGTCGGGGTTCCTGCTCAAGCGCACGCGACCGGAGGAGCTGATCGCGGCCATCCACACAATCGCAGCCGGCGACTCGCTCCTATCTCCCTCGGTCACCCGAACCGTGATCCAGCGGATGGCGCGGCAACCCGCGCCCGACACCGCGACGGAGGCGCGCCTGGAAGAGCTCACGGCACGCGAGCGGGAGGTACTCGGGTTGATCGCGCGCGGGCTCTCGAACGGCGAGATCGCCACGACGCTCATGGTGGAGGAATCAACCGTCAAGACCCATGTCAAGCACATCCTCAGGAAGCTCCACCTGCGTGACCGAGTCCAGGCTGTGATCTTTGCCTACGAGAGCGGCCTCACTCGGACCGAGCCGGCGACCGAAGCCTGACCTCCCCCCGTTCCGCCTCTGAGGATCCCCTCGCGGGAGGACTCGAGATCCCGTCGGGGGGCGACGATTTCCGACGCCTTCGCGAGCACCCTCTCCTGGTCGAGAGAAACCAGACGAGAGGAATTGATGATGATTCGCCCAGGAGACATCCTCGAGAACCCGGTGACCGGTGAGCGCCTCACCTTCAGGCGCACCGCCGCGGAGACGAACGGCGCCGCGGTGCTGGTCGAGACCACCGTCCGCCCCGACGGGGTCGTGGCCGCCGCCCACGTGCACCCCTACCAGACGGAGCGCTTCGAGGTCCTCTCCGGGACGCTCGGCCTCGAGCTAGGAGGTGAGACGATCACCGCCCGTCCGAACGAGAAGCTCACGATCGAGCCCGGCCGAGCACACAAGTTCTGGAACGCAGGCGACTACGAGCTTCGTTTCCTCACCGAGATCACGCCGGCGCTCATGTTCGAGTCGCTCATCGAGACGATGTTCGGTCTCGCCGCAGATGGCAAGACCAACGGGAAGGGCCTGCCCAACCCGCTTCGGCTCGCCGTGATCGCGAGAGCGCACTTCGACACGGTGCGGCTGCCCTTCCCGCCCGCGGCGCTCCAGCGGACAGCACTGGCGTTCGGGGCGCCGCTCGGGCGAGCGCTCGGCTATCAGCCCACCTATTGCGCGCGGCTCGGCTAGCGACTAGCGGCCTTTCATGACGTTGCACCGAAACCCCGTAGGGGCGTAGACCTTTCCGGTCAAATCTCTATCGGCAGCCAGAGCTCGATTTCATCGCGACGGCGGTAGAACTCGACGAGCGGCCGGGTGTCGTCGCGGGTCATCGCCGCCTCGAGCTCTGCCATCCCCTCGGCGATCCGCTCGTAGACCTGGGGAGGCTCGCCGACGATGCGGCCTCGCAGATACCAGCCTCCGGCCAAGGAGCCGAGCTGCAGACCCAGATCGTCGGGGCGGTCGCCGTCCTTGAGGGGAGTGCACACCGTGTAGGTGTTCAAGCGCTCGTCGATCAACGCGTACATCTTGCGTCCCCGCAGTCCGAGGAGTTGCTCGAAGGCGGGCCAGATCGCCTGAATCTGGGTCAACTCATCGACGGTGGTCTGCTGCATGACCGCGACGTCGTGCCGCTCGGTGCGATCGGGCGGGGCGAGGAAGACCGACCGTGTCACGGCGCGAGTCAAGCACAAGGAAACGCGCGGGTCGCCAGAGCGTCTGGATGTTCTCGATCGCCGAGCTCTCGATCTGAGCCCACGCTCGCGAGGTGAGTCGGGCCTGACTACGCTTCTCGCATGAGCGAGCCGATGCCGGTTTACGTCCGGAAGCGAGGACGTCGCTACCTGATCCACGACGCCGCCGCCGCCGTGGAGCGCGCAGGCCGGCCGCAGGGCTGGTTCGCGATCGCCGAGGCGACGGTGGCCGAGTTCGACCTGAACGTCAACCGCGCGGGCGTCATCTTCGTCCCGGCAGTCGAGGGCGGAATGGATCGCGACTGGCTCGCGAGCAGGGTGGCCGAGGCGTCCTCGGCGGTCTACTCGGACCTGCTCGAGGCGGCCGACTAAAGAAGCGTCGGAACATCTATTTGGGCTGGATCGAGGCTGACGACGTAGCCTGCGGCGGCGCTCAAGGAGAAGCGCTCGACCAGAAGCTGCGCCTCGCCCTCGCCGGAGAGCGCGCGTAACCGCTCACCCTCCAACATCTCGCAGACGGAAAGCTCATCGCGGCGGACACGAAGCTCAGACACGTCTGCTGATTCTTACCGGGACGGCGCCCCGTAGCTCGTGCCGATCCGCCCACATGGCGGTTGCCGCGGCGGCCGCTTCGGGCGGATCCTCCGGCGGAAGGTGCCCGCAGCGGCGACCAAGACTGCACGTCGATCTCGTCTGTGTCGTCGCCGCGCGATGTTCAGCTTGGCCCGTCTTCCCGCTCGCGCGCGACGCGGCGTGGAGAGTCACATGTTTGCCGCGGTTGTCCAGATGTGCTCACAAACGGTTTCCCTACCCCTCCGTGGGGAAGACCAGCGCACAACAGAACGGAAGGGAGACTTTTAGATGGATACGAGCCAGAGACGCGTCGATGGGAACGCCGTCGATCAGCGACCGGTCGAGCTTGCTTCGCCGCAGGAAGCGCTCGTCTTCCGTCTGGGCGACTGGGTCGCCCGTGGCGCGGTTGCCGGCCTCGCCGCAGGACTGGCGTTCCTGCTCGCCGAGATGGGCTGGGCGACGCGAGCCGGACTGCCTGGAGTCGCGCCGATGCTCGACATGTCGACGATCTTCCACGGCACCGACGCACCTACGATGGATCCGGCACTCATCCCGGGCGACGTCGTCATCGGACTGATCACGCATCTGAACCTGTCGCTGGCTTTCGGCATCGCCTTCGCGCTGCTGACGCCGTTCTTCCGCAACTGGTTGGTGTTGCTCGGCGCCGGCCTCGCGTACGGCATCGTGCTCTACGTCGTAAACATCCAGATCCTTGGTCGGTTCGTGTTCGAGTGGTTCACGAGCCCGATGATCGACCAGTCGTTCCAGCTCTTCATTCACGCCGTCTTCGGCCTGCTGTTGGTCCCGTTCTTTCTCGGCACGGTGACACGGCTGCGCGCCTCGGCGGCCCAATAGTCGCGACAACGGCATCGGCAGGCAGCGTCTGGAGCTGGTGGACGTGCTCGACGTCCTCGACGGGGCGGCGTCCTCAGCTCTGCCCCAGAAAGTGCTGCGCGCCGCTGGGGCGCCGAAGCCTTGCCCCGATGTGTATCGGGGCTCCCTGCGTCCTTGCATGCACTCGCCCGGGCCGCCCGGCGACGAAGCGTTTCTGATTCGAGCTCTACGCCTGCCTGAGCCTTCGCGAAGACGGCACGCCGACGCTGCCCGGATCCCGGTCGCCGACGCGACCGGCTTGAGCCCCGGGGCGTGGTCGGCCGCCGCGCGACGCTCCACGGCCTACGCATCCTTTCGGGGGTCGACGCCGACGCGCTGCGTAGGCCGAGCCGAGTCGTCGGCCAGTTAGCGCTACGTAGGTCCCCGCGCGCCTGAACACGAGTCAGCTCATCGACACCTGTTTGCTGCGTGACCGTCGTGCGCTGGATGTGATCAGGCTGAGCGAGAAAGACCGACCCTGTCGCGGCAAGTCAATCATCCAGGGGAGCATCTGCGGCTGCGTGAAGGAGGGCCAGCGGGGCAAATGCCGAACCGCAAGGTGATGGCCGTCCCGCAGGGGCTGACGCTCAAGCACGATCGCGACCTGGTCGATCGCGAGCGGCGCCCGATCGTTCGTCGTGTGCTCGTCGGGCTACTCGCCGCGATTCTCGTGCTCGGGCTCTTCAGCGTGTTCGGCCAGCAGGTCGACGTCAGCTCCGCGGAGACCAGCGCGGCGCGGCTCGAGGTCTCGGCGCCGACGAAGGTCCGCGGTGGGATCTTCTTTCAGGCCCGATTCCGCGTCCAGGCGATCGAGGAGCTCGAGAGCGCGACGCTCGTGCTCGACTCGGACTGGCTCGAGGACATCACGCTGAACACCGTCGAGCCCTCGCCCGTGGGCGAGGCGAGCAGAAACGGTCGCATCGCGCTCGAGCTCGGACGCATTCCCGCAGGTGACGAGCACCGGCTCTACCTTCACTTCCAGGTCAATCCGACCGCGCTCGGAACGCGCTCGCAGGATGTCGATCTCTACGACGGCGAGCGCCTGCTGCTCTCCCTCGACCGCGACGCGATCGTCTGGCCCTAGGACAGAGCAATGGACATCGTCCTCCGAGCGACACTCGCGTTCTTCTTCGTCCTCTTCGTGACCCGGATAGTCGGGCGCCGAGAGCTGGCCTCGCTGCAGCCGTTCGACCTGATCCTGCTCGTGATGATCGGGGATCTCGTCCAACAGGGCGTGACGCAGAACGACTTCTCGGTGACCGGGCTCGTCCTCGCTGGCGGGACGATCGCGGTGCTCACGGTGGTCGTCTCCTACGGGAGCTTCAAGGTTCCGTTCCTGCGGCCGGTGATCGACGGCGAGCCCGTCATCGTCGTGCAGGATGGCGAGCCCATCGACCGGAACCTGGCGCGAAACCGCATCACGCTCGGCGAGCTCCTCGCAGCGGCGAGACAGGAGGGCATCGGGTCGCTCGATCGCGTGGAGTGGGCGGTTCTCGAGACCAGCGGGCGCATCAGCTTTATCGAGCGGAAGTAGCGTCGCGCGCTACGTCACTTCGTTTCCCGGATCCTCGCCACGATCTCCCCGGCCAGCTCGTTCGGGATCGGAATGGTGAGGTTGTACTGCTCGATCTGCCATTCGCCATCCCGTAGTTGCAGGACTCCCGTCCCGCGGCAAACCCCGTACGACTCGTTCTCGAGCTGCTCGTGGAACCATGCCGTTCGGCCATCGGCGGCGATATCGACCGATCTCTGCGACGGCGCGTACGTCCAGCCGATCCCACGCGAGAAGTACGAGTGGATGAAGGCGCGGTAGGTCTCGCCTGCCCAGCGCTCGCCCGCGTCCGTGCCGAGAAAGACCGCGTCCGGCGCGAGTAGCGCCAGATATCCGGCCTCGTCAGCGCTCGAGGCAGCGGCATGAAAGCCGTCCAGCACCGCCTGGATGCGCGCGACCTCCGTCTCTGTCGCCATCACGACGCCGTCGACCGATAGCCGATCGCAGCCGGCCCGGCCAACCGGGCGCTCATTACCGACTCGGCAGCTTCAGCCGCCTGCGAGTGGCCGGTCACCGCGGCGAGGAAGTCTTCCCGATCGAGCGCGTAGAGCACGACCGGAGTGCGTGCCGTCACCGTCGCGGTCCGCGGAATGTCGCGTATGAGCGCGATCTCACCGAAGTACCCGCCGGCTTCGAGCTCGGAGAGAACGGCGCCGCCCTGGGAGACCTGAACCTCGCCCTCGGCGACGATGTAGAAGCGATCGCCGGAGTCGCCTTCGCGGACGATCATCGCGCCCGCCTCTAGGCGCATCGGGACGAGACGCCCTGCCAGGTGCTCGAGGGATCCTCCGGGCAGCGGGGCGAAGATCGGCACCGAGGCGAGGATCCTGAGCTCGTCCGCGTCCGGAGCGGGCGCAGCAGCGTCGATCCTGGCGACCTTGGCGCCGAGCAAGACTACGAGGACGGGCAGGAACGCGCCCGCTGCGATGAGGGCTGCCTTGATGCCGAGCCAAGCGATCAGCACGGGCACGAGCGCGGCGCCGATGCCGATCGAGGCGAGCCAGAGCATCTGGATGACCCCGAAAACCCGCGCCATCACCTCGTCGGGGACAGCGCGCTGCACGAGAGTCAACCCGGACACGTCCACGAGCGAGCTCCCGATTCCCAGCACGGCCAGAACGACGACCGCGGTCAGGACGTTGGGCCAGATGCCGATTGCGATCAGCGGCAGTCCCATGAGCGCGATGCCCACCATGAACGGCGTGCTGAGCCGGTCGGCCCCAGCGAGCGAGAGGGCTCCGACCGCGCCGATGAACGCTCCGATGCCGATGGCCGAGTTGAGGTAGCCGACTCCTCCCTCTCCGAGGTCGAGCAGCTCGATCGCCGACACGACGATGAACACCTGCACCGCGCCGGCGATCGCAGTTTGCGCAGTCAGGAGCACCATCATCACGCGGAGCGCAGGGTGCCGCCCGAGCGTCGTGAAGCCCGCGAATGCCTCGGAGAGGATGGTTCCCGCTTCGATCTCGCGCTTGGGCGTGGGCACATGTTCGAACCGGATCAAAAGGAGAAAGACTGTCGAAGCGACGATCATCAGCGCCGTCAGCGCGAAGACGAGCCCAGTGCTGGCAATGCCGAGGAGGATGCCCGCGAGCGCGGGCCCGACGAAGATGGCGATGCTCTCGATTCCGCTTGCCACCGCATTGGCCGCGGTCAGCTCCGTCGGTGTCCGAGCGAGCGTCGGGGTCAGGGCCGCCTGAGAGGAGCGAAACGGAGTCGTCGCGATCGTTGCCGCGATCGAGAGCGCGTAGACGACGGTCGAGGACGCGTCGAGGAACACGGCGCCGGCGGCCGCTCCGACCAGCACGATGCGCGTCGCGTTGGTGATGAGCAGAACCCGGTCTCTTCGGTAGCGGTCACCGAGAAGACCGGCGAAGGGGGAGATCAGGGCAGCCGGGATGAGCCGCACGAGGAAGACGAGACCGACCGCCTTCTCTCCTCCCTCGTTGTACGCATAGACGGAGACGGCGATGAGAAAGGCGTAGTGTCCGACGATGGAGGCTGTCCACGCGAGCTCGAGCCAACGCAGATTCGCGTTCTGCGCAATCGCTCCGAACGCGGCGCCGGTGTCCCGGAGTCGTTTGCCGAGTCCGCGCACCGCGGCAGCATCTCACTCCACCTTGCATATTTGAAGTCGCGCAGGGAAGATTTCGCCCGCACCCCATGTCTTGTTGAGCAGACCGCGCATCCCGCGCCGAAAAGGAGGAGCATCGAATGTCGGACGAGGCGAATCGCCCAGAGGACGAGGTCGAGGCCCACGGCCCAGTAGCAGAGGGTCCCGTCGCCGAAGGCCCCGTCGCTGAAGGTCCTGTCGCTGAGCGGAACGACGACGACGAGCCGGACTTCGAGGCTCACGGGCCAGTTGCAGAGGGTCCGGTCGCTGAGGGTCCCGTCGCAGAGGGGCCGGTCGCGGAGTAACGGGAGCGGCCGATCAGATTTTCGAGGCCCGGGCGAGCGTGTGGCGCCCGGGCCTTTTCTGCGGTCCGACGAGAAGCGGGTGACAGTCACCTTCGGTGACAGTCACCGCGTTCCGGCGAGATAGCCTGGACGCGTTTGCAGAGCCTTCGATGATCGCGGCGTACTACAAGTCCACTGGGGATGTCGACGTGCTCGAGGTCGGCGAGCTTCCGACGCCGGAGCCGCGCGGCGGGGAAGTGCGCGTCCGCATCGCCCTCTCCGGTATCAACCCAACAGACTGGAAGGGACGGGCGCGTGGCGAGCTGTCGTTCCCGTTTCAGATCCCGCACCACGACGCCGCGGGGGTGATCGACGCGGTCGGCGCAGGGGTCGATCCGGGTCGCGTCGGGGAGCGGGTGTGGCTCTGGGATGCGGCGTACCTGCGACAGTGGGGAACAGCCGCACAGTTCTCGGTCGTTCCCGAGGCGCAGGCGGTGGCGCTACCAGCCGATGTCTCGTTCGACCTCGCCGTCTGTCTCGGCATTCCCGCGAAGACTGCTCATAGAGCGGTCTTCGCCGACGGTCCCGTCTCCGGGCAGACGATTCTCGTTGCAGGCGGCGCCGGCGCGGTCGGCTTCTATGCGATCCAGCTCGCCCGCCTCGGTGGAGCAAGGGTCGTCACGACGGTGTCGAGCGACGACAAGGCCGCGATCGCGCGGACCGCGAGAGCCGATTCCATTCTCAACTACCGTCAGGACGATGTTCCGGCGCGTGTCGCCGAGCTCACAGCTGGCGCGGGCGTCGACCGTGTCATCGAGGTCGCGTTCGCGGCCAACCTCGACCTGAATCGTCAGGTCCTCGCGGCGAACGGGACGATTGCGACGTATGCGGTGGACGAGGAGATGCCCGCGATCCCCGTTCGCTGGCTGCTGCCGGACAACATCACCCTCCGCTGGCTGCTCGTCTTCGCGGTGCCGGAGGAGGCAAAGCGCGAGGCGGTCGCCGAGCTCAGTCGAGCGCTTGCGGACGGCGCGCTGAAGCCGCTCCCGCTCCTCCGGTTTCCACTCGAGGAGGTGCGCGCAGCCCACCGCGCCGGAGAGCAGGGCGCGGTCGGAAAGGTTGTGTTGGAGATTCCGTAGTCGGTTGGCGGCGAGAAGCGGGTGACAGCCACCGGGCTCTTCGTCTACTTCCCGAGCGTGTCTGCAAGCTCGCCGAGAAGCCTCAGGCCCGCTTCGCGCCGATCGTCCTCCAGCTTGTCGACCGCCGCGGCGAGCCGCGCCACGACCTGAAGCTCGCCGTCCGCATCCAGCAGCCGACTTGCTTTCCGCGCCCGCTGCAGCAGATCGACGGCGATTGAGGCCTGATTCGCGAAAAGGCCAAGGAGCTCCATCTCCTGCAGGCTGAAGAGCGACGCGCCCGGCCGGTCGAGCACTTCGAGCACCCCGAGCGACTGCTCGTCGTGCAGGAGCGGCGCCGCCATCAGGCCACTCGGCACGTAGCCCGTGTCCTCCGCGACATCGGTGGCGAAGCGCGGATCCTCACGAACGTCCTCGATCACCAGAGGCGTCCGGGTCGCCAGCACCCAGCCCGCGATGCCCTTGCCGGCGGGGAAGCGCATTCCAAGGAGCTCCTCCTCTCCCTCCCCCACGACCGCCTCGAAGACCAGCTCCTCTGTCTCCTCGTCGAGGAGGAGGATCGACGAGGCTCTTGCGCCGAAGATCGAGCGCGCGACCTCGACGATCGCGGCCAACAGACCGCGGAACGCCTCCTCGGAGCCGATCACGCCGGCCGCGACAGCGGCCTGCAGCTCGGTCTTCTCGCTCATCGTCCACCTCCCACGTTGGTCGCCGTCAGGTAGAGAACGCTCTTCAGCTGGAAGGGCGTCAGCTCGGGATGCTTGGCCAGTATCAGCGCGCAGATCGCGGTCAT
>JACCTK010000032.1 GCA_013812465.1 Actinomycetota bacterium | reverse complement strand
CACCGTACGCCGTCGGTGCGCCGAACACGCCCATCACGGCATCGCCGACGAACTTCTCGACTCCTCCGCCACGTCGCTCGATCTCCGAGCGGACGCGTTCGTAGTAGGGCGTCAGAATCGCGCGGACGTCTTCTGGGTCGAGCCTCTCCGATTGGGATGTGAAGCCGGCGAGATCGACGAAGAGCACCGACACGACGCGGCGTTCCTCGCGACGGGTCGCTCCGGCCAGCGAGGCACCGCATGCGTTGCAGAACCTCGCGCCTTCGGGGTTCTCCTGGCTGCAAAGCGTGCAGATCGACACGAACGAAGACTACGTTGGTCGAATCCATAGAGTGCAGCATCGTGTTCACCACGAGGCCGGAGCTGCGCGGCACCTTCGGGATGGTCGCCTCGACGCATTGGCTCGCCTCGCAAGCTGGAATGTCGGTGCTCGAGCGAGGCGGGAACGCCTTCGACGCCGCCGTGACGACGGGATTCGTCCTGCAGGTGGTCGAGCCTCATCTGAACGGGCCCGGCGGCGAGATGCCGGCGGTCTTCTACTCGGTCGAGCAAGACGAGGTGCGCGTTCTCTGCGGGCAGGGAGTCGCGCCTCGAGCGGCCACGATCGAGCGCTTTCGCGAGCTCGGGCACGAGCTCGTTCCCGGGACGGGCGTGCTTGCAGCGTGTGTTCCGGGCGCGTTCGGCGCCTGGCTTCTCCTCCTCCGGGAACATGGAACCTGGCGGCTCGAGGATGTCCTCGAGCTCGCCGTCGGCTACGCGGAGGGCGGCTATCCGCTGGTCCGGGGAGTTCGGCTGACGATCGAGCGGACCGAGGAGCTGCTCGCGACCTGGCCCGGCTCGCGCGATCTGTACCTCCCCGCGCCCGAGGTCGGCTCGCTCTTTCGCAACCCGGCGCTCGCCGCGACCTATCGCCGCATCGTCGACGAGAGCCGCGGCGGCACGCGCGAGGAGGAGATCGAGCGCGCGCGACTCGCGTTCTACGAGGGCTTCGTCGCCGAGGAGATCGACCGCTTCTCGGCCTCCGAGGACGGACTTCTCACCGGTGCCGACCTCGCGAGCTGGGAGCCGACCTTCGAGCCGGCGGCAGCCTTCGATTACGGTGGGCTCACGGTCTGCAAGACGGGAGCGTGGGGAACCGGCCCCGCCGCCCTGCAGCAGCTCGCGCTGCTCCAAGGCTTCGATCTCGCCGAGCTCTCGGAGGCCGAGCTCATCCATATCGTGACGGAGTGCGCAAAGCTCGCGTTCGCAGACCGCGACGCGCTGTACGGCGACGCAGAGGTGCGGCTCGACATCCTGCTCTCGGAGAAGTACTCGACGGAGCGCCGCGCGCTGGTAGGGGAGGACGCGTCAGAGGAGTATCGGCCTGGCTACGGCCGACTTCCACAGATCCTTGACGCGACCACGCCGGTCGGAGCCGGTGAGCCGAGCCGCGGCACCGTCCATCTCGATGTCGCCGACCGCTTCGGCAACGTGTTCTCGGCGACACCCAGCGGCGGCTGGCTCCAGAGCTCTCCGGTTATCCCCTCCCTCGGCTGGCCGCTCGGAACCCGCGCGCAGATGTTCTGGCTCGAGGAGGGGCTGCCATCATCGCTGAGACCCGGCGCCCGGCCGCGAACGACGCTCTCACCCGGCCTCGCGCTTCGAGACGGCAAGCCGTATCTCGCCTGGGGAACCCCCGGCGGCGACCAGCAGGAGCAGTGGGCGCTGCACGCCTTCCTTCGCCATGTCGACCTCGGCCTCGACCTACAGGCGGCGATCGACGCGCCCGAGTTCCACACCGATCACCTGATCTCGTCGTTTTACCCGCGCGGGTTTTCGCCGAAGTCGCTTGCGCTCGAGTCGCGCGTGAGCTCGCGCACGGTCGCGGATCTTCAGCGCCGAGGCCACGACGTGACGCTCTGGCCGCCGTGGTCGCTCGGGCGCGTGACGGCGGTCGCGCGCGAGCCGGACGGGCTCCTGAAGGCGGCGGCGAACCCGCGTGGAATGCAGGGCTACGCCGCGGGTCGCTAGCTTCTTCCGTATGGCGACCGAGCGCACGCGCACGTACTCGTGGGAGGATCCGCTGGCGCTGCACGGCAAGATGGGTGGGCGGTCAGGCCTCGAGGTGATGCAGATGATGGTCTCCGGCGAGCTGTCCCCGCCGCCGATCGCGGAGACGCTCGGCTTTCGGCTCGTCGAGGCAGCTCCGGGACGGGCGGTCTTCGAGTGCGAGCCCGCCGAGTTCCACTACAACCCGATCGGAACCGTCCATGCGGGTCTGGCGACGACGCTGATGGACTCGGCCATGGGCCTCGCGTTCGTGACGACGCTGGAGGCCGGCATGGCGTGGACGACGCTCGAGCTGAAGGCGAACTTCACGCGGGCGATGACCGCCGACACCGGCCTCGTGCGCTGCGTCGGAACGATGATTCACCCCGGTCGCAAGGTGGCGACGACCGAGGCGCGGATCGAGGACGCCGCTGGGCGCCTCTATGCGCACGGCACGAGCACGATTCTCGTGCTTGGCTAATTACAGTCGTCTCGGCATCGTCGCAGTTCTGCGATCGCCCGATGCTCAGCTGCTCTGGTCGGATTCCTCGTCTCCGTCGTGGCGATGAGTTGATCGCGCCACTCGATGCGGATTGCCACGCTGCGCGAGCCTTCGAGTCTTGTCTACCCGGCGCGAGTGGACAACGCCCTGCCGAATCCGCTCCTCAGGCGTCAGCGCAAGTCGCGCTTTCATGAGGCTTAGATCGAAGCCTCAGTTACCGTGTTACTCTCGGTCGATGCGTCGCGACGAGAAGGCTGCTCCGTTGTCCCCGGTAGCCTCGCGGCGCGCTCGCGTCTAGACGCAGACCGGCGCCGCGACTCCTTTCTAGACTCACCCACCATGGATCCGCTCTATGCGCCCGAGGGCGTCGAGGCCCGCTGGCAGAAGACCTGGGAGGAGGAGGGCCTCTATCAGTCCGAGCCCGACGCCGAGCGGGAGACCTTCGTCATCGCGATCCCGCCGCCGAATGTCACCGGCAACCTGCACATGGGGCACGCTCTGAACGCGTCGATCCAGGATCTGTTGATCCGCTGGCATCGCATGCGTGGCTTCTCGGTGCTCTGGCAACCGGGGTACGACCACGCCGGCATCGCGACTCAGAACGTCGTCGAGCGCGAGCTTCAGAAGGAGGGGCTGAGCCGGCACGACCTCGGTCGGGAGGCGTTCATCGAGCGGACGTGGGAGTGGCTCGAGCACTACGGCGGCGTGATCATCGGGCAGCTGCGCCGGCTCGGGTCGTCGCTCGACTACCGGCGCGAGCGGTTCACGATGGACGAGCGCTACGTCCGGGCGGTGCTCAGGTTCTTCGTGCATTTGCACGGGCGCGGGTTGCTCTACCGGGCCAACCGGATCGTCAACTGGTGCCCGCGCTGCGCGAGCGCGATCTCCGATCTCGAGGTCAACCACGTCGACGAGAATGACACGCTCTACACGATCCGCTACCCGCTCGCCGACGGCGAGGGTGGGCTCACGATCGCGACGGTGCGCCCTCCGACCATGCTCGCGGATGTCGCTGTCGCGGTGCATCCCGACGACGAGCGCTATCGTCACCTGGTCGGCAGGGAGGCGATCGTCCCCGTCGCCGAGGGGCGGGTTCCGATCATCGCCGACGACCGCGTCGATCCGGAGTTCGGGACCGGCGCTGTCAAGATTACCCCTGGGCACGATCCGATGGACTTCGACATCGGACGCACGCACGGGCTTCCCGAGCTCACCGTGATCGGCCTCGACGGGAACATGAGCGAGGACGCGGGGGTCTTTGCAGGACTCACCCAGGAGGACGCCAACCGCCAGATCGTCTCGATCCTCCGCGAGCGGGATCTGCTTGTCTCCGCGGAGCCCTATCGCCACTCCGTCGGGCACTGCGATCGCTGCGACTCGCGGATCGAGCCCCTGATCACGCTGCAGTGGTGGTGCGAGATGACCGAGCTCGCCGCTCCGGCGATCGAGGCGGTGCGTGGCGGGCGAGTCCGCTTCCGCCCCGAGCGCTATACGGACGTGTATCTGCGCTGGATGGAGTCGATTCGCCCCTGGTGCGTTTCGCGCCAGCTCTGGTGGGGGCATCGGATTCCGGTCTGGTACTGCCCGGACGAGCACATGACCGTCGCCGAGTCCGAGCCCGAGGCGTGCGGCGAGTGCGGATCGAGCGAGCTACGCCAGGACGAGGACGTCCTCGACACCTGGTTCTCCTCGGCCCTGTGGCCGTTCGCGACGCTCGGCTGGCCGGAGGACACGCCGGAGCTCCGCGCCTGGTACCCGAACGACGTCAGCTCGACCGACCGCGGGATCATCTTCCTCTGGGAGGCGCGGATGCTCATGGCCGGGCTCGAGCTCATGGGTGAAGTCCCGTTCCACACCGTCAACATCCACTCGACGATCAACGCGTCTGACGGGCGCCGGATGTCCAAGAGCCTCGGCACCGGAGTCGATCCCTTGGAGCCGATCGACGAGTACGGAGCGGACGCCACGCGCTACGGCCTGCTCAAGAACTCCTCCACGCAGGACGTCCGGTTCTCGTACGGCGCGATCGAGGAGGGCCGCAAGCTCGCGAACAAGCTCTGGAACGTGTCGCGGTTGATCCTGCAGAACGCCGAGGGGGCGGACTCCGCGGCCGCGCCGCGCGACCTCGAGGAGCGCTGGATTCTCGCGCGCATCGAGTCGACGCGCGCCGAGGTCGAGGACACGTGGACTCGGTACGAGTTCGCCGCCTCCACGGACGCGCTCTACCACCTCATCTTCGACGACTTCTGCGACTGGTACGCCGAGGCGATCAAGCCGCGTCTGTACGAGGACGATCCGGACGCCGCGGCGACCGCGCTGGCGGCGCTCGAGCGGCTGCTCGTGCTCCTGCATCCGGTGATGCCGCACGTGACAGAGGAGATCTGGTCGCAGCTCCCGAATCGTGACGCGCGCCTCATCGTCTCGGCCTGGCCGGAGCCCGACGCGAGCTTCGCGGAGGAGGCGGGAGCGCTGGACCGCGTGCAGGAGGCGGCGCAGATCTTCCGCCGAAGCGGCGTCGAGATCGAGCTCGCCTCCGACGACGAGCGGCGCGTCTTCCGCGCGGTGGTGCGACCGGAGCGGACGAAGGTGGATGGAAACCGGGACGCGGAGGTCGCACGCCTACGCAAGGAGGTCGCCCGCGGCGAGGGCATGCTCGCGAACGACCGCTTTGTCCAGAACGCGCCCGCCGAAGTCGTCGCTGCCGAGCGCGAGAAGCTCGAGCGCTACCGCCGCGAGCTGGCAGCGCTCGAAAGCTAGCGCGAGCTCTACGATCCCGCGGTGTCCGCCGTCGAGTGGCTCGACTCGCTCAGCCCGTGGCCGAGGGACGGCTTCGGGCTCGAGCGCATGCAGGCGCTCCTTTCCGAGCTCGGCGATCCGCAGCTCGCGTTTCCCGCGGTGCACGTCGTCGGCACCAACGGCAAGTCGACCGCGACGATCACGATCGAGCAGCTGCTGCTGTCCGAGGGGCTCTCCGTCGGCGCGACGATCTCTCCGCACGTCGCGAGCTGGAGCGAGCGGATCCGCCTGGACGGGGAGGAGGCTGACTTCGAGGACGCGGTGGCGCGCGTTCGGCCCGTCGCGGAGAGACTCGTCGCGACGCAGTTCGAGGTCGTGACTGCGGCTGCGCTTGCGCTCTTCGCGGCCGCGCAGGCGGACGCAGCCGTCGTGGAAGCCGGCCTCGGTGGACGTCACGATGCGACGAACGTCCTGCAAACACGGGTCGTCCTGCTCACGAACGTCTCGCTCGAGCACACCGACGTCCTCGGCGACACGCTCGAGGCGATCGCGTGCGAGAAGCTCGCGGTCGCGCAGGCGAACAGCATCGTGTTTCTCCCCGACGAGACGCATGCGCGCCTCGTGCCTGCGGGCGAGACCCGGCTCGGGGGCGCGCGGGAGGCTGCTGAGGCGTTCGTCGGACACGCGATCGCCGCGTCCCCGGAGGTCGCTCTCCCCGGCCGCTTGGAGCGTCGCGGCGAGACCGAGATCCGAGACGGTGCTCACAATCCCGACGGTGCGCGCTACCTCGTCGACCGGCTTTCGCGTGACGACCACACGCTCGTCGTGTCGATCCTGTCGGACAAGAACGCCGACGAGATGCTGCGCGAGCTCCGGCGAGCTGGGTCACGACTTGTCGCGACCAGGTCATCATCGCCGCGGGCGCTACCAGCCGCTGAGGTCGCCGAGCTCGCCGAACCGCACTTCGACCTTGTCGAGTCCGTGACCGATCCCGTGGATGCGCTCCGCCGGGCGCACCAGCTGGGGGAGCCGGTGCTTGTGACAGGCTCTCTCTATCTGCTGGGAGACATCGCCGCCGGAGAACGGGAGTGAGAGCCGCGGGCCGGCTGAACGGCCTGCTGGAGCGGCTGGCGGTCCTCGCGTTTGCGGCGATCATCGTTGCGCTGATCATTGGCGCATCCTTGGCGCTCGGCTATCTAGTGGGCAAGCTTCTGCTATGACCGTGCCTTCAATGCAATGCAGCCCATGGCGATCATGACCGGGATGTCACTGCCACCTGCCGCGATCCGCGATTGGCCGCCCGACTGGACGCTGCTTCGCAACATCGCGATCGGCTTTGTCGCAGTCCTCTGGCTCGCGACCGCCTTCTGGACGTTCAAGGACGCGCGGCGGCGGATCGGCAACCCCTTGCTGGTCGCGCTCGCGACCCTCCTCGGTCTCGGTCTGCCGTTCGTCGGGCCGATCATCTACATGTTCTTCCGTCCGCCGGAGTATCTGCAGGATGTGCACGAGCGCTCTCTCGAGATCAAGGCGATGGAGGAGCGTCTGGTGCAGCTCGACCAGCGCTGCCCGGTGTGTAGAGCCCGCGTCGAGTCGACGTATCTCCTGTGCCCGGTCTGCACGACTCGCCTCAAGGCGGCCTGCTCGTCCTGTGGCCAGCCGCTGGATGCGCTCTGGCAGGTGTGCCCGCACTGCGCGACGCCGGTCGAGCACGTTCTGCCTACGCTCGAGGACGTATCGAGGACGCGCAGCTTGCCGCAACAGCAGCGCCAACTGCCTGAGTAGATGCTGGACCGGAAGTTGACGCGCCCGCCGTGAACTTCCGGTCAAGCATCTAAACTCGCCGACCGATGGCCCGCGAAACGACGCTCGTCTTGGTCAAGCCCGACGGCATGGAGCGCTGCCTCGCCGGCGAGATCATCTCCCGTTTCGAGCGCCGTGGGCTCGGGCTCAAGGGAGCGCGGCTGCTCAAGATCGCCAAGCCGATGGCCCGCGAGCACTACGCCGAACACACCGGAAAGCCATTCTTCAAAGGGCTCGTCGACTTCATCACGTCCGGCCCCGTGCTCGCGTTGGCGGTGAGCGGGGAGTCGGCGATCTCGGTCGTGCGGACGATGATGGGGGCGACCAATCCGCTCGACTCCGCCCCCGGGACGATTCGCGGCGACTTCGCTCTGGAGCTCTCGGAGAACATCGTCCACGGCTCGGACTCGAAGGCGAGCGCGAAGCGCGAGCTCGCGCTGTTCTTCCCAGACGGTCTTGTCTGAGCCCGATTACCTTGCAATCAACCGCGAGCGCTGGACGCGGTCGAATGAGGAGTACACAGGCGAGAGCGCGATCCGGGGGTGGTTGAAGGACGAGATCACGTGGGGCGTGTTCGGTGTGCCGGAGGCCGATCTCGGAGTGCTCGGCGATGTGGAAGGTCTCGATGTCGTCGAGCTCGGGTGCGGTACCGCGTACTTCTCCGCCTGGCTCGCGAAGCTCGGCGCTCGGCCAGTCGGGGTCGACGTCACCCCGGCGCAGCTCGAGACCGCTCGAGCGTGCATGAGTGAGACCGGCATCGAGTTCCCGCTCATCGAGGCAGGCGCAGAGAGCGTGCCGCTCCCCCACGCGTCGTTCGACCTGGCGATCTCGGAGCACGGCGCGAGCGCTTGGTGCGACCCGTACCGCTGGATCCCGGAGGTGGCGCGGCTCTTGCGGCCGGGCGGCCGCCTCGTCTTCTTGCATTCCACACCGCTCGCGTTCCTCTGCTGGCCTGACGTGGGCGATGCGACGACCGAGCTTCAGCGACCGTACTTCGGGATGCATCGATTCCAGTGGACGCCTGGCGACGGCATCGAGTTCCAGCTCACGCACGGAGACTGGATCGCTGTGCTGGTCGGAGCCGGATTTCAGATCGAGAGGCTGATCGAGCTCCAAGCGCCCCCCGACGCGACCCGACATGCGTACTACTCGGATTGGGATCCGGATTGGAGCAAGAACTGGCCCGGCGAGGAGATATGGGCCGCGCGGAAAACCGGCTGATCCTCGCCTCGACCAGCCCGCAGCGGCGCGCGATTCTCGAGCAGCTGCGGATCCCGTTCGACGTCGTCGCTCCGACCTACGTCGAGCGCGATCCGCCCGGTCTCGATCCGGATGAGCTCGTGCGCGCGCATGCCCAAGGAAAGGCGCGCTCGGTCCATCAGGGCGACCAGGTGACCCTCGGCGTCGATACCACAGTCGCTTACGACGGGCGGGTCTACGGAAAGCCCGATGACGTCGAGGACGCGAGGCGGATGCTGCACGACCTGTCGGGTCAAACGCACTCGGTCGTCTCCGGCCTCTGTCTCCTCGGCCCGAACATCGACGTCGTCGTGCATGAGGTGACGAGAGTCACTTTCCGATCGCTCGCCGATCAGCTCATCGCGTTGTACCTCGAGAGCGGGGAGTGGGAGGGCCGCGCCGGCGGGTACGCGATCCAGGGCGTCGGCGGACGGCTGGTCGAGCGGATCGAGGGCGACTACCGGAACGTCGTGGGGCTCCCGGGGGCGCTCCTCGTGTCGCTGCTCGAGCTGCACGCTCCGAATCTGCTGGAAATGCCATAGGTACACTCGGGCCTCCCATGGCCTGGTTCAAGTCCTTGACCGGGTTCGGCGGCCGCGACATGGCCGTCGACCTCGGTACCGCGAACACCCTCGTATACGTGCGCGGGCGTGGAATCGTGCTCTCGGAGCCGTCGGTCGTCGCGATCGACCAGCGCAGCGGCGAGGTGCACGCGGTCGGTGTCGAGGCAAAGCGAATGCTCGGCAGGACACCCGGGACGATCTCGGCGATCCGGCCCCTGAAGGACGGCGTCATCGCCGACTTCGACGTGACCGAGCAGATGCTGCGGCACTTCATCCAGAAAGTGCATCAACATCGCTTCGCGCACCCTCGCGTCGTCGTGTGCGTCCCCTCGGGCGTGACCGGGGTCGAGAAGCGGGCCGTGGAGGAGGCGACGCTTTCCGCAGGCGCTCGCCAGGCCTATCTGATCGAGGAGCCGATGGCCGCGGCGATCGGCGCGGGCCTGCCCGTCGCGGAGCCGACCGGGAACATGATCGTGGACATCGGCGGAGGAACCACCGAGGTGGCGATCATCTCGCTCGGCGGCATCGTCGTCTCGCAGAGCATGCGGGTGGGCGGCGACGAGATGGACGAGGCGATCGTCAACCACATCAAGAAGGAGTACAAGCTGCTCGTGGGCACGCAGACCGCCGAGGAGATCAAGCTCGAGATCGGCTCCGCGCATCGGCTCAAAGAGGAGCTGCAGGCCGAGGTGCGTGGCCGCGACATGCTGACCGGCCTTCCCAAGACCGTGATCATCTCCTCGGAGGAGATCCGCCGGGCCCTCGAGGAGCCCGTGTCGCAGATCATCGACGCGCTGAAATCGACGCTCGACAAGACTCCGCCGGAGCTCGCCGCGGACATCATGGATCGCGGCATCGTCCTCGCCGGCGGCGGAGCGCTCTTGCAAGGGCTCGACGAGCGAGTGCGGCACGAGACGCAAATGCCGGTGCACCTCGCGGAGAGCCCGCTCACCTGCGTCGCGGTCGGCTCCGGGCGCAGCCTCGAGGAGTTCGACGTCATCCACCGCTCGAACCGGAGCCGCGCCCGCCGAAACGGCATGCTCCGCTAACTCGCGGGTCGCGCGCGAACGCCACATTCGGATCGTCGCGGAGACAGGTCTGAATACGTCGATCGTCGGCTCCGATTCGGCTCCAGCTCGACGGTTGACGAATGCCAGGGTCTGACCCCGGGCATGTCCGATTGCGACGGGTGCACGTGTGACAACTTCGTGACAAAGGTCCCACAGGCCCGGAGATGTCGGCGAAGACTGATCTGGCTCACGGCCTGGATGCCCGGTCGAGAAAATCACGGCGGGCCGGATGACGACCACGACACGGCGCCGGATCCCCACCCTCACTCGCACCCCCAGGCGTACCACCTTTGACGACGAGTGAGTGCGTCGCCCGGGCTTGGTCGTGACCGCCCCGTCAGCGCGTCAATTCCCGACCAGGCATCCAGCTAGACTGGGCCGCTGTGCCAAGGGGACGCAGCGCCCGACCGGTGGCGCTGGGCGTGACAGTCCGGCGCACTCCGACGACAACGCTCAGCTCGCGCGGAGCAGGCCCGGTTCGCCGGCGCCTCGCGGTGGGCTGTCTCGTGCTGCTCTCCCTCGTCCTCATCACCCTGTCCTTCCGCTCCGGAGAGGACGGGCAGCTCAGCGGCGTCCAGTCGGCCGGCGCTACCGTTCTCAAGCCGTTCGCGGTCGGATTCGAGCGTCTCGCGCAGCCGTTCCGCGACACGTACGAGTGGGCTGACAGCCTTCTGACGGCACGATCCGAGGCCGACCGCCTGCGCGCGGAGAACCGGGAGCTCCGTCAACGTGCCTTCCAGAGCGAGTTCGCGCTCCAGGAGAACGAGTATCTGCGCGGGCTGCAGGACTACATCGACGGGCCACGCTTCCCCGACGACTTCCAGCCGGTGTCCGCAGAGGTGATCAGCCGCCCTGCCGGCGCCTTCACCCAGGCGATCGTCATCGCCGCCGGCTCGCGGAACGGCATCCGCGTCGACGATCCAGTGGTCAACGCGGACGGCCTCGTCGGCAGGGTGACGCGCGTCGCGTCGCGCACCGCTCGGATTCAGCTCCTGACCGATCAGGGGGCCGCGGTGTCCGCGATCGACCTGCGCACTCGCGCGGAGGGCATCGTGCGCCACGCGCGGGGGACGCGCGAGACGCTGGTTCTCGATCGCGTCCGCAAGCAGGATGTGATCAAGCGCGGCGACGACGTCGTGACGGCAGGGTGGAGAGCGAGTGGTCTCAGCTCGCTGTACCCGAAGGGGATCCCCATCGGCGATGTCTCGAGCGTCGGGCAGACGGACACGGACCTCTTCCAGCAGGTGCAGGTCGACCCGTACGTCGACTTCGGCTCGCTCGATGCCGTCCTCGTGCTGGTGCCGACGGAGCGCCGGCGCCCGTGACCGGGGGAGCAATCCTCCGCGCCTCGGTCGTCGTCTTCGTCGCGGCCATGCTGCAAGCGGTGATCGTCTCGTCGCTCGTCATCGGCGGCGGAGCGCCTGATCTCTTGCTCGTCGTCGTGATCGCGCTCGGTCTGCTCCGCGGGTCGATCGCGGGCGCCGTACTCGGGTTCGCCGGTGGTCTCGTCGTCGATCTCCTCACGCTGGGCACGCTCGGGGTCACCTCGCTCGTCCTCACTCTTGCCGGATTCTGGGCCGGCCGTTACATGGAGACCACAGGACGCGGACGCCGTCTCGCTCCGGTCCTCGCCGTCGGGGTGATCACCGTGCTGGCCGGCGTCTTCGGGTTCGTGCTGCACTACCTGCTGGGCGTTGAAGTCGTCGCGCGGCACGCGCTGCTCACGGCGCTCGCGCCGACTCTGCTCCTGAACCTCCTGCTCGCGCTGCCCGTGTACGCGCTCGTTCGAGCGAGCGTCCGCGAGCCCGAGCGGCTCGACCGGTCGCCGGGGGTAGAGGCTCTTGTCTGACGGCGGCTACAAGGAGCGGCGCTCACCTTCCGATCGTTTTCTCCCGCCCGACCCGCGGGTGCGCGAGCCATACCGACTGGCGCCGGCGCTGGCGCTCCGGGTGGGCATACTCGGCGGCGTCGCGCTGCTCGTATTCGCCGTCCTCTTCCTGCGGCTCTGGTCCCTCCAAGTGCTCTCCGGCGATGAGTACCTTAACGCGGCGCAGAACAACCAGCTCCGCCTCGTGCGGGTGGAGGCGCCTCGCGGGCCGATCGTCGACCGTCACGGCCGCGTCATCGTCTCCAACGTCGCCGGTACGGCCGTGCGCCTCTGGATCGGAGACATGCCCCGGGAGGGCAGGCGCGAGCTCGTGCAGCGGCTCGCGCAGGTTCTCGAGGTGCCCCCGAAGGCGCTCGCTCGCGAGGTGGAGGAAGGCCGCGAAGATCCGCTGACCCCGATCACCGTGAAGACATCAGTCGGAGAGGAGCAGGTCAACTACCTCTACGAGCACCAGGCCGAGTTCCCGGGCGTCGAGATCGCCGGGATCTACCTCCGCAACTACGAGTACAACACCCTCGCCGCTCATATCCTCGGCCACGTCGCGGAGATCTCGCCGGAGGAGCTAAAGCTGCTTCGGCGCGAGGGCTACCGCGCGGGAGACCACATCGGCAAGGCCGGGATCGAGGCGGCGTTCGACACGTACCTCCGCGGCGACGACGGCCGTGCGCAGATCCGCGTCGACTCGCTCGGAAACCAGGTGAGCGACCTCGAGCTGCGTCGGGAGCCTCGCTCGGGCAACGCGCTCACGCTCACGCTCGACATCCGCCTGCAACGCGCGGCCGAGGAGGCTCTCCGCTACGGGATCGACCTCGCGCACGAAACCGACAACTGGGCTGCGAACGGGGGCTCGATCGTCGCTCTCGATCCGCGAGACGGCGCCGTTCTCGCGATGGCCTCGGCGCCGACCTTCAAGCCCTCGGTCTACGTGGGGCGAATCGATCCGAAGAAACTCGAGCCGCTCCTGGACGAGGACGCGGCGCAACGCGCGAACTCGCCGGGCCTGAACCGCTCCCTTGCCGGCCTCTATCCGCCCGGCTCGACCTGGAAGCCGGTCGTCGCGCTAGCGGGCATGCAAGAGCACGTGTTCTCGGCGTACGAGTCGCTCCCGTGCCCCCCGGTTGCGTACTACGGCCTCGACCGGCAGCGATTCCAGAACTGGAACCCGTACACCGACCGGCCGATGAGGCTCGACGAGGCGCTCGCCGAGTCCTGCGACACCTACTTCTACGAGATCGGGGATCGCTTCTACCAGCGTGGGAAGGAGGGGCGAACGCGAATCCAGCAGTGGGCGCGCCGCTTCGGCTTCGGGGCGCCGACCGGGCTTGATATCGGCGGCGAGGCAGAGGGATTGCTTCCGACACCCGACTGGCGCTGGAAGACGTTCGAGAGTGACTGGGATCGTGTCTGGAACCCCGGCGACTCGATCCAGCTCTCGATCGGCCAGAAGGACCTCCTGGTGACGCCGCTGCAGATGGCCTCGTTCTACGCGATGCTCGCCAACGGCGGCGATGTCGTCACGCCCTACCTGGTCTCGGGAGTCGCGCAGCCGGGCGCGAAGGGCTCGCCGCGCGTCGCGCTACGTCGCTTCGCAGCGCCGCCTCGCAGGGACGCCGGCGTGGACTCGGGGGCGCTCGCCGCCGTTCGGGACGGGCTCTATTCGGCCACGCATTCCGTGAATGGAACCGCTTCGGGCGTATTCGCCAACTATGCGATTCCGATCTCGGGCAAGACGGGGACGGCGGAGAAGGTCGTGCCGCTCCCCGGGTATCCGAGCGACCACCTCGAGAATCAGTCGTGGTGGTGCGGTTGGGGGCCGTCCGACGACGCGAAGATCGTCGTCTGCGCGATGATCGAGAACGGCGGGCACGGATCGACCGCGGCCGCGCCGGCGGCACTCCGTGTCTTCGAGCGCTTCTTCGGCCAGAAGGCGCCCACCACCGTCCTCCGGGCGACGGACTGATGATCGAAGCTGCCGCACGCCCCCGGATCAGGACCGCAGCGCCGCGCGCCGAGTCCCACCCGCTCGCCTTCGCGCTCCGGCTCGACTGGATCCTGCTCGCCACCGCGTTCGCACTGGTCGGGTATGGCCTCTGGGTCGTGGCCGGGATCACCCGCTTCGACGTTCCGGGAGAGCCGAGCTACTACCTCGTGCGCCAGGCGATCGCCGCCGGAATCGGGCTCGTCGCACTGATCGCCGCCACCCTCGTCCCGATCGACCTTGCCCGGCGGCACTGGCGGGCTTTGTACGGCACGACGCTTGCCCTGATGTTCCTCGTCTTCCTCGTCGCCGAGACGATCCGGGGCTCCAAGCGTTGGATCGATCTCGGCTTCATCCAGTTCCAACCCTCCGAGCTCGGAAAGGTGCTCTTCGTGCTCGCGCTGGCGGGCTTCCTGGTCGAGCGCGCGGGCAGGGTGACGCGCTGGCGGACTCTCCTCTACGCGGTCGGGCTGGGAACCGCCCCCATTCTGCTCGTCTTCCTGCAGCCGGATCTCGGGACCGCGCTCGTCTACTCGGCCGCGCTGTTCTCGCTCCTCTTCTTCGTCGGCGTCCGCTGGCGACAGCTGCTGACGCTGCTCGTCGTCTCGTTCCTCGTGATCCTCTCCGTGCTCTGGCTCCTGCCCGCAGCGGGGGTCGAGGTGCTGAAGCCGTATCAGACCGATCGACTCACCGGGCTCGTCGACCGCGACCGTGATCCGAGCGGGCTCACGTGGAACGTCAACCAGTCGGTCACCGCAGTCGGCGCCGGTGGCCTGACGGGCCGCGGCACGACGGAGGCGAGCCAGACGCGGCTCGACTTCCTTCCCGAGCACGCCACCGACTTCGCATTCGCCTCGCTCGCCGAGCAGCGCGGCTTCGTGGGCTCGTCGATCCTCCTGCTCCTCTATCTCCTGGTCATCTGGCGCGGACTCAGAGTCATCACGGTCGCAGGCGATCTCTACGGCGCGGTCGTCGCAGGCGGCCTTGTCTTCGCCCTCGTTTTCCAGGTGTTCGTCAACGTCGGCATGACGATGGGCGTCGCGCCCGTGACCGGCATCCCGCTTCCGTTCGTCACGGTCGGTGGAAGCTCGATGGTGGCGAACCTGCTCATGATCGGCGTCCTGCAGGGCATCCACGCCCGCGGCGCGCCCGCCAGAAGATCGCTTCAGTGAAGAGGGCCGGACTCACCGCTGTGGCGCTCGAGGCCCGCGAGGCGGTGCGAACGGTGCAGGACAAGAAGGCTGAGGATCCGGTCGGCGCAGTCGTGGTCAGCGGGACGCTCGCAGAGCAGCTTGCACGCGAGCTCGGCGCGGGCGCCGAGCCAGGCGCCGTCGTGGTGCGTGACCCGCCGAGCATCGCAGGCGCCGAGGTGGTCGTCCGGATACTCGCGGGCGATCCCGCTGCTCCCGAGGATGCGCTCGTCCGCGCGGCAGACGCCGTCGGAACTCCAGTGGTCTTCGTCCAGCTCTGGCCACAGGCCAACTGGCGCCCATTATTCGTCCTCTCGCCTTTCGTCGTCGAGTGCCGTGCGGGAGAGGGCTTCCCCGTACCGGACATCGCGAGGGCGATCGCTCGTTCGGTCGCGCATCCCGAGGCGCTTGCTGCGCGGGTTCCTCTCTTGGAACGCTCCGTCGAGTCGGGCGTCGTCGTCACCGCAGTCGCGCGCGCTGCGCTACTCGGCGCGGTCGGGACCCGAAGACGGGGCCCCGCGCGGCCGTTGATCACTCTCACGCAGCTCCGGATGCTCTCGTCGCTGCGAGCAACCGAAGGTTCTGAGGCACAGAAGGAGCTTCCGCCGGCGGCCGTCGCGGGAGCGACGCTCGCAGCGAGCTTCGCGCTCCGTGCCGCCGCCCGCTCAGCCACCCGCTTCCTCCCCGTGCCGCTGGTCAACGCCGCGGTCGCGGCCGGCGGGACGTTGGCGCTCGCCGAGCTCTTGCGCAGGCTCCAGGGAAGACTCTCGGGATCGTCGTAAGGGCGAGGCTCACGCCTCGCCCTGCAAGCGCCACCGACGAACGAGGGCGAGGCAAGCCTCCCCCTTACGACACGATGTATCCGCTCCGTCCGGTCCGGGACCTAGCATGCGCCCGGACCGATTATGGAGGGGACGATGCTGGACACCGAGTTGGCCGAGGAGCTCCTGCAGCTCGAGGAAGCCGACGCATGGTTCGAGTACCTCGAATCGACGCGAGGCCAGACGGAGAAGCGGTACGGAGAGGTCGAGCCATGGGCGTGGGCCCGGCTCTCCCAGCGTCTCCGCGCCGTCCGAGCTCGCCGCTCACGCCTCCGCCCCGCGGCGGCCTAGTCAAGACTGACAGCTACACTGCCGAACAGGTCCCATGACCATGGTTTTACACATCCGCAGCGCGACCCCGGGTACGCCGTCGGCGTTTTCCCGCTCGCGCGCGATCACACGAGGAGATTCACACCTTGCCACTACGTTGGTTTCGCTTTGGGAAGCAAGAACAGACGGCTACGGCGCAGGAAGTCGCAGCCATAGAGGAAGAGGCGCCGCCTGAGCTAGAGGCGGAGAAGGCTCCGGAGGCCGCCGGGTCGGAAGAGGCGACGGGCGCCGCGAAGAAGAAGCGCCGCCGCGGAAGCCGCGGAGGGCGCGGACGGAAGAAGCCAGGCGCGACGAGCGTCGAAGCTCCCGCGAAGGCTTCGACGACCAAAGATCCGTCCGAGGAGCCAACGCGCGAGAAGCCGGAACGGCAGCCGAGCGAGCGCAAGCCGGCGCGGGCTCCGGCCGAGCGAAAGTCGCAGCGAGCCACCCGACGCCGCACACCGACCAGGCGCGCGCCGCTGCCCGCGGCGAAGCGCGAGCTCTTGATCTCGGTCGATGTCGGCGAGCAGCGCGTCGCGGTGCTGGAAGACGACCGCATCGCTGAGGTCTACTTGGAGCGTCCCGAGCGGCGCTCGATCGCCGGGAACATCTACCTGGGCGTGGTCGACAACGTCTTGCCCGGGATGGAAGCGGCCTTTGTCGAGATCGGCCTCGAGAAGAACGGCTTCCTGTACGTCGACGAGATCGTCGGCCCCGAGCTCGAAGGCCGCAAGGGAGCGCGAAAGATCCAGGATCTGATCAAGCGCGGCCAAACGGTGTTGGTCCAGGCGGTGAAGGATCCGATGAAGTCGAAGGGCGCCCGCTTGACGACCGAGCTCTCCTTGCCCGGTCGCTTTCTCGTCTACGTCCCGAACGGCGAGGGCATGGGGGTCTCCCGTAGGCTCGACGACCAGGAGCGCACCCGCCTCAAGGAGATCGTGAGAGAGCTCGACGCGAAGGGCGGAGGCATCATCGTGCGCACCGCCGCCGAGGGCGCGTCCGCGGAGGACATCGAGCGCGACCTCGTTTTCCTGCAGCGTCTCTGGAAGACGATTCAGGCCAAGGCGGACGAATCCACAGCGCCCGAGCTCGTCTACGAGGAGGCCGAGCTTCCGCTCCGCATCGTCCGCGATCTCTTCGCCGGCGACTTCGTCGGGGCTCAGATCGACGACGATCGCACTCACCGCCGGATCGTCAGCTATCTGAAGAAGACCTCTCCGCACATGATCGAGCGCGTCCACCGCTATCGCGACAAGACGCCGCTCTTCGAGGCCTCGGGGGTCGAGCAGGAGATCCGCTCGACGCTCGCACGTCGAGTCGACCTGCCCTCGGGCGGATATCTCGTCTTCGACTACGCGGAGGCATTCACCGTCATCGACGTCAACACCGGCCGTTTCGTCGGCTCGCGCGGCAAGTCCGCGGGAGGCCGACTCGAGGACACGATCGTGAAGAACAATCTCGAGGCCGTGAAGGAAGTCGTGCGCCAGCTCCGGCTGCGCGACATCGGCGGGATCATCGTCATCGACTTCATCGACATGGCGAACCCGAAGAACCGCTCGACCGTCGAGGACGCGCTTCGCGGCGAGCTCGAGCGCGATCGGACGAAGACCTACGTCGTCGAGATCTCGCCGCTCGGACTGGTGGAGATGACGCGCCAGAACGTCACAGACGGCCCACGGGAGATCCTCACGACCAAGTGCGTGGTGTGCGCGGGGGACGGCTTCGTCGTCTCGGAAGCCACGCACGCGTTGGAGATCGAGCGAAAGCTCCGGGAGGTCGCAAAGGGGTCGCGGGTGCAGGCTTTTCGGATCGGTGTCCATCCCCGCGTCCTAGCGCTGCTCGCGGGGCCGGGCGGACAACGCTTGCAGGAGGTCGAGGCAGTGGCCCGTCGGCGCTTCTTCCTCGTTCCAGCGGCGTCCGAGAACGGACACGTTCATCTCGATCACTTCGAGGTCCTGGGCCAAGGCAAGCTCGAGACGTTTCAGCCTTCGGCGCCATTCGCGGAAGGCGCCTCGCTCGAGCTCAAGCTCGTCGAGGTGGGGCTTTACGACCCGGCGGCCGGCGTCGGCAAGGTGGACGGATCGGAGATCGTCGTCTCCGGCGCAGCCAAGCTTGTCGGCAAGAAGGTCTCGGTCACGATCGGCCGCGTTCTCGACGGCGTGGCCTACGCATCGCTTGCCGAGACGGCTGAGGTCGGGACGCCGATCACGTTCGAGGCCGAAGCGGAGAAGCCGACGCGCGCGCCCGGCCGGAAGAAGGCGACCGAGAAGGATGTCGCCACGGCTGCACCGTCCGACGTGGAGGCAGACGTCGAGTTCGAGGCGGAGCTCGAGGGTGACGTATCCGACGAGTCGGAGGAAGTCGACGCGGTCGCGGAGGCGGGCGCTGGCGACGGTGAGGAGCAGCCGAAGAAGAAGCGGACTCGACGCGGCACCCGCGGAGGGCGCGGGCGCAAGAAGCCGGCCGCCGCTGCGGCGGTCGCGGAGGGCGAGGCGGTCGTTCCGGCGCCTGCCCGTGGTAAGACGGCTCCGAGGATCCACGTTCCCGCGCCCGAGCCCACTCGTGAGCCCGAACCCGAACCCGAGGCCGAGGCCGAGCTCCAGGTCGAGGTCGATCCAAGCGCAGACGGCGATGCCGCAACCGACGGCCAGCCGAAGCGCAAGCGCTCACGCCGGGGCACGCGCGGAGGCCGCAACCGCAAGAAGCCCGCGACGAACGGCGAAGGTGACGGGGAAACCGCGACGCCAGCCGAAGCAGACACGCCGGTCGCGGTCGCGGTGATCGAGGAGCCGGCCGAGTACGTGCCGATGTCGGAGTGGATCGAGGACTTCGACTCGCGCTCGCGCGGTCGCTAGACCACTAGTCGCTATCATGCTCCGGCTCACGCTGGGATCAGGCTTCAGCCTGACACCGCCACCATCCACTGACTGACATGACCTACGCGATCATCAAGGTTGCCGGGAAGCAGTACCGCGTCCGCGAGGGCGAGCGGCTGCTGGTCGACCGCATCGCCGAGGACGACGGCGCAACGTTCGCGCCGGCCGTCCTGCTCGTGGGCGGAGACGGGACGCCGGTGCTCGAGCCGAACGACGTCGAGGTCACGGCCAAGGTTCTCGGCGCGGTGAAGGGCCCGAAGATCCGCATCGGGAAGTACAAGAAGCGCACGGGGTACCGCCGCCATACCGGCTTTCGAGCGTCGCTGACGCAGATCGAGATCGAGTCGATCGGGGCGAAGGCGAAGCGCGAGTCGCCGAAAGCGGAGACCGCAAAACCAGCTCCGGCTGAGGAGGCCGAGCGCGTCAAGGGCATGCCCACGGGCTACGAGAACATGACGGTGGCAGAGATCAAGGAAGCTGCACCAGAGTGGAACGCCCCGATGCTCGCGGCAGCGCTCGAGTACGAGCAGGGTCAAGACAAGCGAAAGGGCGCGCTCGCAGCCATCGAGTCCGCGATCGCGGCGAAGGAGGACGAGTCCTAATGGCTCACAAGAAAGGGCTTGGCTCCTCGCGCAACGGGCGCGACTCCGAGTCGAAGCGCCTCGGCGTCAAGGTCTTCGCGGGCCAGCCGGTCAAGGCCGGGATGATCATCGTCCGCCAGCGCGGCACGAAGTTTCGCCCCGGCCCCGGCGCCGGCCTCGGCCGCGACGACACGATCTTCGCGCTGCAGGCGGGGACTGTCGAGTTCGGCCGCTCGGGCGAGAAGCGCTTCATCTCGGTCACCGCCGACGCCGAGTAGCGGCGCTCTTCAGTAAGGGTCCGGCCAATGCGGCCAGGCGGGAAGCTCCGAACGCGCGAGCTCTTCTCGCGCACGCGCAACCTGCGCCCCGGTGGGACGCTGCGGCCGAATACCACCCATCCTCGGACGTGGTACTGATGAGCTCGCCAAGCGCGAAAGCTGCAGGGTGAGAACGCCCTGCGCTCCCTCGAACGATCCACAGGCTGAGCCTCCGACTCTCAGAACCGGCCGACCGCGGTCTCCATCGTGCACGGTGGGCGGATGACGGTTGTCGGCGGTAAGGCTCATCCAGACGATGATCCCGTCGCTCGGCAGTCGCTCGAGCGTCCGGTGCGGTGGAAACTCGTTGAGGCGGTTTCGGTAGCGGACCGTCGACGCCAGGGCGATGCTGTAGGTGCTCGGACCGACCGCAACGGTTCCCGAGCTCGTCGTCACCCAGCCGCCTGCGCGGCGAAAACGAGCCGGCGCAGCCTGTCCCGGGTAGAAATCACCGGCTTCGATCTCGAGCGAGCGGACGAGCTCGTTGAGCTCGGCGAGCCGGTTCGAGGTCGGACGGGAAGAGCCCGACTCCACGAAGAGATCGAAGTACCGGCCGTCGACGCTGAAGTTCCGCCTGGCGAAACTGTGGCGACCGGAACCGGAGCCGTGGGCGCGGAAATCGCGGCTGGCGAAAGGCCGCGTCGGCCCGACGCGAT
>JACCTK010000023.1 GCA_013812465.1 Actinomycetota bacterium | reverse complement strand
CGATCGCACGGCGCTGGTGGCGACCCGCGCCGACGAAGAGGACGGTCTTCACGGCCGCCGATGCTAACGACGCCAAGTAGCAGACTGTTACTTGGCGGTCTCTCCGGCTTGCTGACCGACGGTGACGTTACGAAAAGGTGGACAAAGAGCCCGGTGTCTGTCACCTGCGGTGACTCTTTCACCTGCGGTGACTCTGTCACCCGCTTCTCGTCGTCTAGGAAGGTGGCAGGAGCCAGGGCGAGAAGCGATTCCAGCGCGCGATGTGACAGCCGTTCATCAGGTTGAAGCTCGCCCACACGCGCCGCTCGTCGATGACGCCGATGACGCGAGCGCGATCCGGGCCGCCGTAGATCTCGGTGCAGACCGCCCTGCGCGGAACAGGCATGAAAAGCATTCGTCCGCCGGCGGCGAGCCTGCGACAGGCTTCGCCCGGCCTTGCGAGCGTTCCTCCGGCAGGGTCACAGCGGAGGGTCCACGTCTTCTGCTCGGCCGAGCTCTCCCCATTGGGCCAGTACGTGACCTTCAGAGCGGTGACCGATGATGTCGCCGCCGATCCGGTCGCAGCCACGAGAAGTGCGGCGGTAAGCACGAGCAGTGCGATTCCGCGCATACGGCCAAGGTACCTGTCCCCTTCCTCACTAGACTCGCCGCGTGTCCCTGAGCGGCAAGCGGGTTCTCATCACGGGCGGCGCCGGTTTCATCGGCACCACGCTCGCGCGCCGGCTGGTGGACGAGAACGAGATCGTCGCGGTCGACAACCTTCACCGCGACTCGCTCGGCGGGACGAGCCTCGCGGAGCACCCGAACTTCCACTTCGTCCAGGGAGACGTGCTCGACGACGAGCGCCTCCGGGAGCACTTCGCGGGAGCGACTCACATCGTTCACTGCGCCGGAATCGCGGGCGTGGACACCGTTCTCGAGAGCCCGGTGCGGACGATGCGCGTCAACGTCATCGGCACCTACAACGTGCTCGAGGCCGCGCTCGCGGCGGGAGATACGGTCGAGCGCCTGGTCGACTTCTCGACGAGCGAGGTGTTCGGCCAGCACGCGTTCAACGTGCAGGAGGCGCATGTCACCACGATCGGATCGGTCGGCGAGGCGCGGTGGACGTACGCCGTGTCGAAGCTCGCGGGCGAGCACATGGCGCACGCCTACCACGCCGAGTTCGGCCTTCCGACCACGTCCGTGCGCCCGTTCAACGTCTACGGGCCCGGCCAGATCGGTGGGGGAGCTATCCGCGCGTTCATCGAGGCGGCTCTTGCCGGAGGAGACCTGACGATTCACGGCGACGGCGCCCAGATTCGCGCCTGGTGCTACGTCGACGACATGGTCGACGGCGCGCTGCTCGCGCTCGAGCACCCGAGCGCCGTCGGCGAGAGCTTCAACATCGGCAACGCGCGCTCCGCCGTCACGATCCACGACCTCGCTCAGCGGATCAAGCGCCTGACCGGATGCTCTGGGGAGATCGCCTTCCAGCCGCTCCACTACATGGATGTCGAGCTCAGGATCCCGAACATCGACAAGGCGCGCGCGCTCCTCGGCTTCGAGGCGAAGGTCGACCTGGACGAGGGGCTCGAGCGCACGATCGCCTGGTACCGGGAGAAGCTCGCCGCACCCGTCGGCTCGGCGTGACGGATCCCATTAGGCTCGCTCGGCCCGACGTCGGCGCCGACGAGCTGGCTGCGATCGCCGAGGTGATCGAGAGCGGCCAGCTGACCATGGGCGCGAAGGTGGCCGAGTTCGAGGGCGCGCTAGCCCAGGCGGTTGGCACGGCGCATGCCGCTGCAGTCTCGTCCGGCACCGCGGCGCTCCATCTCGCGCTGCTCGCGCTCGATATCGGCCCCGGCGACGAGGTGATCGTCCCCGCGTACACGTTCCCGGCGACCGCCAACGTCGTCGAGCTGTGCGGCGCGCGGGCCGTGCTCGTCGATGTCGATCCAGTCACGTTTCTCGTTGACGCGGCCGCGGTGGCAGCGGCTGTGACTCCGAGCACACGTGCCGTCATGGCGGTTCACCTCTTCGGCCGCCCGGTCGAATGGGAGGCGCTGCAGACCTCGGCGCCCCAGGAGGTCATGCTCGTCGAGGACGCGGCGGGCGCGCTCGGCGCCCGCTACCGGGGCACGCCCTGTGGCGCGCTCGGCGTCGCCGCCTGCCTCTCCTTCCACCCGCGTAAGATCGTGACGACCGGTGAGGGCGGCGCCGTCACGACAGACGAGGCCGGCCTGGACAAGGCGGTGCGGCGGCTCCGCCATCACGGCTGGGCGACTCTCGGCGATATGCCGGCGCCGGGCTTCAACTACCGGCTGCCCGACCTGTTGTGCGCGGTCGGAATCCCGCAGCTGGCGCGACTCGAGGAGCTGCTCGCCGCCCGGGAGCGCGTCGCCGGCTGGTACACGGAGCGGCTCGAACCCTTGCTCGTTACGCCGAGCGCCGCCGACGGCGACCGCCACGGCTGGCAGGCCTACGTCGTCCAGCTCGAGCGCCGCGACGAAGCCCTGGCTGGGCTCCGCGAACAGGGCATCGAGGCCCAGATCGGGACCTGGGCGCTCCACCGGCTCGCTCCCTACCGTGCGCAGGGCCCGTTCCCGGGCGCCGACCGCGCGTTCGCGCTCGCGCTCGCGCTGCCGTTCGCAACGACGACGACCGAGGACGAGGTCGAGCGGGTCGTGTCCGTGCTCGCTCGCTTCCTGTGAGAGACGGGTGGGCCGGAGTCGAGCCGGATCGCACAGCTCGCGTCTCGACGCTCGAGCTCTTCTTCGACCTCGTCTTCGTCCTCACGATCACGCAGCTGACGGCGGTGCTGGTCGACGGCGGCGGGATCGCCGAGATCGCCCAGGTCGTCGTGATGCTCGCCGTGATCTGGTGGATGTACGACGGTTACGCGTGGCTGACGAACGCGATCGCCACCGATCACCTTCGGCACCGCCTGCTCCTGATCGGCGGCATGGGCGCGTTCCTCGTGATCGCGATAGCGGTGCCGGCGGCATTTGCGGGCAAGGGACTCGCCTTTGGGATCGGCTATCTGACCGTGGTCGTGCTGCATGCGGGCATGTACGCGCGCGGCACGTCACTCTCCGAGGTGAGGGCGATCGTTCGCGTCGTTCCTTTCAACCTCGTGGCCGCAGGGCTCGTGCTCGCAGGCGGGGCATTGGGTGGCGATACCCAGTGGATCCTGTGGACGCTCGCGGCGCTGCTGCTCTGGGTTCCATCTTGGTTCACACCGATGGAGGGCTTTGTCGTCGTGGCGGAGCACTTCGTCGAGCGGCACGGGCTGGTCATCATCGTCGCGCTCGGCGAGTCGATCGTGGTCATCGGCGCCGCGGCCGACCTCGAGCTCGACGCTGGGCTCGCGCTCGCCGTGCTTCTCGCACTCGCGCTCACAGCCTCCCTCTGGTGGCTGTACTTCTCGGACGAGGGCGCGGTGGAGCACGCGATGGTCGACGCGGCGCCCGAGCAGCGCCCACGACTCGCGCTGACCGCGTTCGGCTATTGGCACTTCGGCCTCTTGCTCGGCATCGTCGCGGTGGCGGCGGGTCTCAAGAAGGCCGTCGGTGACCCGTACGACTCGCTCGACGGGTGGATCGCGAGCGAGCTCGCAGTCGGCACAGCGTTGTTTGTCGCCTGCGAGGTGGGCTTCCGGCGGACGTTGGGACTTCGGAGGAGCGGAGTCAGACTTTCCGCCGCCGTGGCGGCGCTGGCAACGATCCCGCTGGGGACGGAGGTCGCCGCCAGCGCCCAGGTCGGAGCACTGGCGGCGATCGTCTCCACCGCGCTCGCGGTCGAGGGATTCTGGTTGCAGACGGGCCAAACCTCGCAGGCCTGATCCCCTGCTCGGGTTCTAGCAGTCGTAATAGAGGGCGAACTCGGCCGGGTGCGGCCGCAGTCGCACCACGTCGATCTCGTTCTCCCGCTTCCACCCGATCCAGGTTTCGATCAGCTCCTTCGAGAAAACGTCGCCTTTGAGCAGGAACTCGTGGTCGGCCTCGAGCGCGTCGAGCGCCTCGGGAAGCGAGCTTGGCACCTGCGGCACGTCTTCGCCGGCGTCCTCGAAGAGGTCGTAATCAGCGGGGGCTCCAGGGTCGAGGCCGCGCTCGATCCCGTCCAGCCCCGCCATCAGCATCGCTGAGAACGCCAAGTAGGGGTTCGCAGCCGCGTCGGGAGGCCGGAACTCGATCCGCTTCGCTTTGGCTGCCTCCGAGTACATCGGGATCCGGATACAAGCCGAGCGGTTCCGCTGCGAGTAGACGAGGTTGACCGGCGCCTCGTAGCCCGGCACTAGCCGCCGGTAGGAATTCGTCGTGGGCGCGCAGAAGGCGAGCAGCGCCGGTGCGTGCGCGAGCAGTCCGCCGATGTACGCGCGTGCCAGCTCGGAAAGCCCCGCATATCCGGACGTGTCCGCCATCAACGGCGTTCCCTCCATCCACAGCGACTGATGCGTATGCATCCCGGAGCCGTTGTCGCCGTAGATCGGCTTCGGCATGAAGGTCACGGTCTTCCCGTGCCGGCGGGCGACGTTCTTTACGACATACTTGTAGGTCATGACCTGATCGGCCATGCGCGTCAGCGTCGTGAAGCGGAGGTCGATCTCACACTGGCCCCCCGAGGCGACCTCGTGGTGGTGGAACTCGCATGGGATCCCGAGGCGCTCGAGCGTGAGCACCATCTCGCTGCGAAGGTCGTGGAGCATGTCCGACGGCGCCGCCGGAAAGTACCCCTCCTTCGGCCGCGCCGTGTAGCCGAGACCGGGCTTGCCCGAGTTCCAGTAGCCCTCCGCGGAATCTACCGAGTAGTGGGAGCAGTTGGGGCCGAGGTCGTAGTGCACCTCGTCGAAGACGAAGAACTCGCACTCGGGGCCGAAGTACGCGGTGTCTGCGATCCCGCTGGCAAGGAGATACTCCTCGGCTCGGCGGGCGACGCCGCGCGGATCCTTCGCGTACGGCTCGCGCGTTATGGGATCGGCGATCTCGCAGACCAGCGAGAGCGTCGGCGCCTCGGTGGCGGGATCGAGGATCGCAGAGGTCGGATCGGGCATGAGGAGCATGTCCGAGTCCTGGATCGACTGCCAGCCGCGGATGGACGAGCCGTCGAACCCGAGACCTTCGTCGAACGCGCTCTCATCGAACGCTCTCGTCGGCAGGGTCACATGCTGCCACGTGCCGAGCAGGTCGCAAAACTTCAGGTCGACCATCGCCGCCCGCGTCTCCGACGCCCACTTGAGCGCCTCGCGGGCATCCGGCAGGGTCTCGCCACCGTTCAGCAGGTAGTGCCGCTCCTCGACTTCCGACATCTCGCCTCCTCGATTCGGACCAAAAAAAGACCCCAGGACTCGGCGGAGTCCTGAGGCCACGTCGCCTCGGCAGGGAGCTTCTCCGCTCCCGACCTGACCGCACCTTAGCCACGAAGGTGGACGGCAGTCAAGGTGGGACGCGGCCGAAAGAGCGACTAGCGCAAGCTGGCCCGATGAGCAAGTCTGACGCGATGTCGGAGCCCGCGTGGACACGCGACGACGTGACGCTACTCTTCGAAGTGCTATTCGATCTCAAGACGCTGCTCGCAAAGATCGTCGAGTTCATCGAAGGTGGTGATGACGATGGCATGGAAGAGGAAGAAGCTGACGAACCGTGAGTGGTGGGAGAAGCACGGTCCACGGATGGAAGAGACGGATCGCAAGCTGCTCGAGCGCATCGCCGATGGTAAGAAGAGCGCGGAGGAGAAGACGGCAAGCCAGAAGGCTGACGCCGCCTGAATTGACCACAGCCGCTCGGGTCGCTATCGTCAGCGACTTGATGATGCTCGCTCGTAGCTGAGACACCCGTTGCCATGGGCCTCCACCCGGCCCGGCGCTGGCTTGCCCATTTCTCGCTACGCAGTACCTCGAAGGAGCATCAGATGACAGAGATTCGAGAAGCACCATCCATGGAGGCCGTTCCCCGCGACCTGGTCCAAGCGGTCGTGGTCCATGAGCT
>JACCTK010000019.1 GCA_013812465.1 Actinomycetota bacterium | reverse complement strand
GCTCGAGCACATGCTCGCGGCCGACGTGACGCGCGGAGTTGAAGAAGGCGAGTCCCGCTCCCGTCGACACTTCGAGCAGGCTCTTCTCCTCCCGGTCGGCCTCGTCGGCGAGCGCCGAGTACACGGCTGAGAGCTCGGACGCGCTGGGCAGGCCCTTCGCGTCGTCGCGAAGGTCGGAGAGCGTCTGCTTGAGCCCGTCCACCTCGAGCGGCGGGATGTCGATCAGCCGCGCGGTCGTTCCGCTCGCCCCTTCGAGCGCGGCCAGTAAGTCGTCCACCGAGCTGAGCTCGGCATCGCGCGCGAGAACGCCCGCACGCTTGAGCTCGTCGACGAGCGCATCGAGGTACACGCGGGTCCCGCGGGTCACGTCAGCCGCACCGGCCAGGAGCCAGAGCGGAGAGAAGCCGAACGCGAAGATCGAGCCGAGCTCGACGACGTTGCCGGCGGTCTTGCGGACTGCGAGCTTCTTGGGCGACGACTCGAACTCTCCGGCCACCGCCTCGGGCGGACGGTCGACGCCACCCACGAGCTCGACGGTGATCCGGAGCAGGTTCTTCGCGGTCGCCTCGTACAGCCGCGAGCGCCGGATCAGCCGGGGGAGAACCAGCTCCGTGGTCTCGTGGATCGCCCCGCCTCCTGCCGCCGCGACCGCGCGTACGAGCCGCTCGGGTAGCGCGAGGACGTAGGCGATCGGTCTCGGGACTCTGCGGGCCACGGATACCATGATCGCCGATGGAGCCCGAGTCGATCCGAATGGTGCTGCAGCAAGCGTTTCCGGAAGCCGTCGAGCTTTCAGTCGAGGATCGAACCGGCACGGGCGACCACTTCCAGGTCACGGTCGCCAGCCCGTCCTTCGACGGGCTCTCGCTCCTCGACCAGCACCGTCGCGTGAACGAGGCCCTTGCAGCCCCGCTCGGCGACGGCTCGATTCACGAGCTCAGGATTCGAACTCGGATCGCAGCGAAGCCTTGAGTCCCCGGAACGCACCGGACGGCACGCCGCGGCGTCCTCGGTCGCCCCGATATGTTGATATCGGGGCTCCCTGCGTCCTTGCGTCGCACTCGTCCGGTGCGCTCCGGCGACGAAGCGTCGCTCCGACCCGAGTTCCGACGAAAGGAACCGCATGAAGACGCTGAACGAGCAGATCGCCGAAGTGATCGAGAACGAGCCGGTGGCCCTCTTCATGAAGGGCACGCCGCAGATGATCATGTGCGGGAACTCCCACCGGGCGTTGAGCGCGCTCCATGCCGCCGGCGCGCCGGTCACGACCGTTGATGTCCTTCCGGATCCGCGCATCCGCCAGGAGCTCGCGACGCTGTCCGGCTGGCCGACGATTCCGCAGGTGTTCGTGAAGGGGGAGCTGATCGGCGGCGCGGACATTACGGAGGAGCTGCTCTCGTCGGGTGAGCTCGGACAGAAGCTCGACGCCACGCTGGGTGCCGAGCGACAACCGAACGTCAAGTCTGTCGCTATCGCGCTCGACTAGGCGGGGTTAGGGGTCTGGCTTCAGCCAGACCCCGCTCTGAAGGTCGGATCTGTCTCGACGCCGGGCAACCTCGAACCGAGGTCAGGCTGAAGCCTGACCCCAGTCAGGGGGAGGCAGCGATGCGGTCCGCGAGGTCACGGGAAATCGCGTGGTCGCCTCGGTTCGTGCGAACCGTGACCGGTCCCGCGAAGGGCGCCTGCGCGACGAGCTCGACACCTGACCCCGGCACGAGGCCGAGCTCCGCGAGGTAACGAAGCAGCTCGGAATCGCCGTCCGGCACTCGCGACACCGATGCGCGCTCGCCCGGCGCCAGGTCGACCAGCGTCCGGTCGCGACCCGCGGAGACGCGCAGCTCGCTGTCTGGGATGGGATCCCCGTGCGGGTCGTGGGTGGGGAAGCCGAGCTCGGCGTCGATCTTCGCCTCGAGCTCCTCGGAGAGCGCGTGCTCGAGAAGCTCGGCCTCGGCGTGCACTTGGTCGAGCGAGAGGCCGAGCCGGTCGACGAGGTAGCGCTCGAGCAGCCGATGATGGCGGAGCACTTCGAGGGCGCCGCGCCGCCCGTCCTCCGTCAGCGCGACTCCGCGGTACGGAGAGCGCTCGACGAGACCGAGCTCTGCGAGTCGCTTCGTCATCGCCGTCACCGAGGGGGCACTGACGCCCATGCGCCCGGCGAGGGCGGAGGTCGTGACCCGCTCGCCTGCGGACTCGAGGGCGTAGATGCCCTTCAGGTAGTCCTGAACGGCGACGGTCAGATCGAGGGTCTGAGTTCCCATGACAACACTCTTAGGTTACACTGCGACTCGGATTTAGATATGACTAAAAAACCTCTGACCCGTCGCAAGCTGCTCGCCGCCGCGGCCCCACTCGCGGCGGTGCCGTTCGTGGGAAAGCTCGCGTTCGACAGCCAGGCGGAGGCTGGTGGTCACAGCCACGCGAGCCACATTCAGGGAGACGAGACCGCGCACATCGTTGGCGGCCGCGGACACTCAATGGGCCACGCGGCGATGATCGGAACCGAGGTACCCGCCGTCGGCGGCCCAAACGACCTCGACGCGCTCCTCTATCCGCCGCGCCCGTTGCCGGCCAAGCCTGGTCGCGTGCGCGAGTACACGCTCGTTGCGGAGGACAAGGATCTCGAGATCGCGCCCGGCATCTTCTTCCCCGCCTGGACGTACAACGGCACGGCGCCCGGCCCGATCATCAGGGCGACCGAGGGCGACACCCTCCGCGTCCGCCTCCTGAACCGAGGCTCGCACCCGCACACGATCCACTTCCACGGAATCCACCCGACCAACATGGACGGGGTCTTCGAGATCGTCGAAAGTGGAGGCCAGTTCGTCTACGAGTTCGAGGCGCGACCGGCGGGGCTCCACCTCTATCACTGCCACGCGACGCCGCTCAAGAAGCACATCCACAAGGGACTCTACGGCGCCTTCATCATCGATCCAAAGGAGCCGCGACCGCCGGCACAGGAGCTCGTTCTGGTCATGAACGGCTTCGACACCGACGCCGACGGCGAGAACAACTTCTACACAGTTAACGGGCGCTCGTTCTATTACGCGCGCTACCCGATCCGCGTGAAGCGCTCGGAGCTCGTCCGGATCTACCTCGCGAACCTGACCGAGTTCGACCTGATCAACTCGTTCCACCTGCACGGGGACTTCTTCCGCTACCAGCCGACCGGCACAGGGGACTATTGGGAGTACACCGACACGATCATGCAGTGCCAGGGTCAGCGCGGTGTCCTCGAGATCCAGTTCGCGAATACGGGCCGCTTCATGTTCCACGCGCACCAGTCCGAGTTCGCCGAGCTCGGCTGGATGGGCTTCTTCGAGGTCACTGAATAGTGGAAGCCGGCTCAGCCACGGCACGCGGGCGGATGGGCTGGCGGCTGTGGGCGGTCGTCCCGGTGCTCTTGCTCGCGATCGCGGTCGGGCTAGTCGTCACGAGCGGCGCCTCGCTCGTCGACCTCGTCGGAACGAACCCGCCTCCCGCGGACGAATTCGACATCCGCCGCGTGGAGTTCTCACCCGGCGAGATCCGCATCACCGTCAGAAATCCTCAGCCGGACGACTTGACGATCGCAAATGTGAACGTCGACGACGCGATCGTGCCGTTCACCGTCGACGGGCCCACTGAGCTCGGGCGTCTTCGCTCGAGCACGATCGTGGTCCCGTTCGACTGGGTCGAGGAGGACCCGATCACGGTCGGCGTCACGAGCTCAACGGGGATCGAGACGGTAGAGGAGATTCCGGCCGCGATCGCGACGGTGACCGTCGACGACGCAGTCGTGCCGTTCGACGTCGACGGGCCGGCGACGCTCGGTCGCCTGCGCTCGAGCACGATCGTGATTCCGTTTGACTGGGTCCAGGACGACCCGATCTCGGTGGGGATCACGAGCTCGACGGGGATCCAGACCGTGGAGGAGATTCCCGCCGCGGTCGAGACGCCGGGCGCCTCGCCCAGCAGCGTGCTCGGCTACGGGATCATCGGCTTCCTCGTCGGAATCGTCCCCGTCGCCCTCAGACTGGCCTGGTTGCCGTCCCTACGCCGGGCGGCGCCGCACTGGCTGGCCGCATTCATGGCGCTCACCGCCGGCCTCCTCTCCTTCCTCGCCGTCGAGGCGCTGTCGGAGGC